>DAOTVZ010000211.1:0-8364 GCA_034436045.1 Ktedonobacteraceae bacterium
CTGATCAGGGCACCTGGAGCTTTGATCGCGTCATCTCCACGCTGCCCACACGCCTGACCTGTCGTCTGGTACCTGCCCTGCCGCTGGAGTATCGTCAACGCTATGATTGGGGCCAGGCCTACGGGGCGCACTGTTTGATCCTGTCATTAGATCGGCCCCTGACCGATAGCTACTGGATCAATATCTGTGATCGCGGCTACCCCTTTACCGGCCTGTTCGAGCATACCAACTTCTGTTCGCCGCGCGAATATGGTGGACGGCACCTGGTCTACCTGGGCAACTACCGCCCGATGGATGACGCGCTGTTCAAGATGAGCAAAGAAGAGGTGATGGCGCTGTACTTCCCGCATCTTAAGCGCATTGTACCGAACTTCGACGCCGCCTGGGTGCAGGAAAGCTGGCTCTTCCAGGCCCCCTACGCCCAGCCCATCGTCACCACCGACTACCGGCAGCATATTCCGCCGCTGCAAACGCCGCTCCCCGGTCTGTGGGTGGCGAACATGTTCCAGGTCTACCCGCACGACAGAGGCCAGAACTACTCGTTCGCGCTGGGAGAGCAGGTAGCGCGTGCAGCCCTGTTATAAGCGTTAGATGATGGCGGCAACAGAGGCTTGTCGTCGCAGCAGGGTGACAGCCAGCAGGAAGATTACCACGATGCATCCTAGCACTATGCCGCCGTCAAGCAACGTATTGCCCCACCCGGCCTGTCCGGCGAGCGCATTGGCGATACCGTCGGCGAGATAGTAGGTTGGCAGCACCTTGATGACATTTGTAAACGGGTTGTTGCCGATCAACTGGCTGAATACGCCTACCACGAAGACCGGCAGGATATAGATGAAGGTGGCAAGGCCGGAAAAGGCCCCGACTGCGCTTGAGGTCTGGAAGATGCTACCAGCCAGTAGTCCCACTGAGATGCTGAAAAGTGTGCCCAGCACGGTAAACAGCAGCACGATAGGAATCTGACCGCTAAAGCCACCCTTAATTGCCATCACAACGATTGAGAGGATAAGCTGATAGACCAGTCCGACCAGCAGTTTGCCGCCCACCACGTCGGCAAACGAAGCGGGTGTGACCATTAACATGCGCAGCGTTTTCTTCTCTTTCTCCTCAATCAGCATACCGGGTACAAGCGACATACCTACGAAGAAAGAGCATAACAGGACGGTGAGACTATAGGCCTGAGCCAGATTCTGCGTGTCAGCATTAGCAGCCGGAGGATTGATCGTGGCAACATCAATCGTCGCGGGCGGCTGCGGATTGGCAATCTGGCGTGTATAATCCGCAATAGCACCCTGCAACAGCGCGCTCTGCTGACGATTGACCTGATTTCCGTTGATATACACCTGGAGCTGTGGATGCTGATTGGCGACTAAACGCTGTTCAAAGTCGGCGGGAATGACCAGTCCCAGCGCGTAGAGAGAGTCCTTACGCGCATTGTTCGGCCCAAAAGCCGAGGCCACGTCCTGCGGAGTATTGACATAGATCATTTGTACGTTGCTAAACGATTGTTTGACCAGTTGCTCAATACCGGAGCGACCGGGGTTGTAGATCAACACCTTTGTTGGTGTGCTGCCCAGCAAGGCCTGAATGCCCACAAACAGAACGGCAAGAAAAATGGGCATAAGCAGAACAGTTAAAGATGCTTTGTTAAAAAGCATATCCAGTGTGTCTTTCCTGGCAATGGCAAGCAACGTGCGTAGATGCATGGTTCGACTCCTTTACACAAGCTGAACACCGGCAACGGCTACAAACACCTCTTCCAGCGAGGCTTCATGGGTATGCAGAGCGCGTATTCTGCCCTGCGCTATCAACCGGCAGAGCCGCTCCTGGTCATGTACATCGTCCATGTCGAGCAAAATATCCTCAAAGCATTCATTATGAGCAGGCAATTGTCCCGCTTGCAGCGTGACGGTTAGTCGGCGCTGCCCATGCGAGAGTTTCAGATTGCGTGGCGTATCGCAGGCGACGAGGCGACCATCAACGATAAAGCCTACCTGCTGGCAGAGTTGATCAGCCTCGTCCATCAGGTGCGTGGTCAACAATATTGTGATACCTTCTGCGCTCAGTTGTTTGATGGTCTGGCGAATAGCACGCGCCGAGAGAGGATCAAGGCCGCGTCCCGGCTCATCAAGAAACAGCATGGGGGGACGATGCAGCAGAGCGCGAGCGATCACCAGACGCTGGCGCATACCGTTGGAAAAGGTGCGTACCGGGTCTCTGGCACGCTCGCGCAGGTCTACCAGGGTCAGCACCTCATCCACGCGCTGCCTGGGCAGGCCGTAGAGCCAGCATGAGAACTCCAGGTTGAGCCGCGCGGAGAGCCGTTCATACAGATTTTGCTCCTCAAAGACCACACCGATGCGCTGTTTCAGTTGCTCGTGTTCCTTGACGACATCGCAGCCCGCCACACGCGCCGTACCGCCATCCGGCTCGATCTGGCCCGTCAGCATACGGATAGTCGTTGTCTTGCCCGCGCCATTGGGGCCGAGCAGGCCAAAGATTTCACCCCTGCGCACGCTGAAGCTGATACCCTTGACTGCCTCTTTGCGGCCAAAGCTGCGGCGCAGCTCGTGCGCCTCAATCATAAAGTCTGAAGCTATCTTCCTCATTCTATTCACTCACTTTTCTTGCTTTCAAGTAGGTGTTGATGATTGCGATTGAGAGTGCCATCCTATGCGCTCTGCTCGGACACGTGTCGTTGAGAAAACTGTACCATGAGGATCACGACAGCGCTACAAATTTTGGCCGAGTGGCGTATCTGCAAGGCTAAAAGGCGCAATTTTGTGGTCGAGTCATGCTATAATACGGGGCGAACGGTGCAATATGTGGGCTGAAACAGCATCCTCGGAAGATAGCAGGCAGGGCGTATGCTACAGATACAGCAACTCGAAAAGATTATCGATAGCCGCCGTGTGCTGGCCATCGAACACCTTGAGATACAGGCAGGCGAGATTGTGGCCCTCGTTGGCCCAGGCGGCAGTGGGAAAACGCTGCTCATCCAGCTACTCTGCGGGCAGATACAGCCCAGTCGAGGACAGATTTTTCTTGAAGGACAGGACATGGCTAAAGTGCCAATGGCACGCTGTCGGCTTGGCGTTCTCTTCGCGGATGATCTACTCTACGAAAGGCTCACTGTGCAGGGCAACCTGGAATTTTTCTGCCACTTGCATGGTCTTCCCAACAAGCGCGTGGGCGAGGTGCTGGCACTGGTTGGCATGAGCGACCAGGCACAGAAGCGCGTCAACAAGCTTTCGTGGGCGGAGCAGCGCCGCCTCGCCTTCGCCCGCACACTGCTTAACCACCCTACGCTTTTATTGCTGGATGACCCGCTTCGCCATACCAATGTGGATACGCAACAGGTCATGCAGCGCATCATCTCCGACCAGGCCTCACAAGGCACCGGCATTCTGCTGGCCCTGGAAGACCTGGCCTGGGCCGGTAAGTTCTGCACCAGGATTGTGGAGATTGAGGCAGGACGCATTATAGGTATGCGTACACGCGAGATGACAATAAGTTCATCATCAGATTCACAGGAGAAAGAGGACATACCAGCGCTGCCGCAAGCCCCCCTTGCCTCATCCCGCTTCACTCCTTTCAAGATACCGGCGCGCAAAGAAGACCGTATCATGCTTTATGACCCCAATGAACTGCTGTATGCTACTAGCCGCGACGGCAAAACCTACTTGCGCACCACCAACGACGAGGCTGCGACCAACCTTACCTTGCAAGAACTTGAACAACGCCTGGTCGGGCGCGGTTTCTTCAAGGCGCACCGCGCCTACCTGGTCAACTTACAGCACATCAGGGCCGTCATTCAATTCACACGTAATAGCTATACGCTTCTGCTCAGCGATGACAAAGAGACGATGATTCCCCTCAGCAAACAATGCGAGAAAGAACTGCAAGAACTGTTGGGCTATTGATCCATACCAGCAACCGGTTTTTTGCTGCGTTGCCGCAGGGCTTCGTAGACGGCGATGCTGCCCGCGACGGCGGCATTAAGCGAGTTGATGTGCCCAAACATGGGCAGCTTGATGAGCAGGTCGCAATGCTCGCGTACCAGGCGCGAGAGACCTTTGTTCTCGTTGCCGACAACCAGCGCCAGTGGGCCGGTTAGATCGGCCTCAGTATAGAGCGTTTTGCCCTCACCCGCCAGTCCGACCACCCAGATATTCTGCTGTTTGAGTGCATCAATGGTGCGCGTAATATTGGTTTGCTGCGCGATCAGGATATGCTCGGTTGCGCCTGCCGAGGTCTTCACGACTGCGGCGGTGACATCGGCGGCCCGATGCTCCGGTATCACCACACCATGCATGCCTGCCGCTTCAGCCGTGCGAATCAGCGAGCCGAGATTATTGATATCCTGAATGGCATCCAGGATGAGTATGAAAGGGGCCTCTTCACGCTGCATTGCCAGTGTCAATATATCATCGATGTCGGCATAGCGCCGTTCGCCCACCATCAAAATACAGCCCTGATGCACGGCCCCGTTGCTAATCTTATCGAGCCGGGCACGTGGCACAAACTCCACCGGGATGTGCCGCCGCTCGGCAATCTGCAGAATGGGGGCGACTGCCACGTCGCGCTTCCCCTCTGCCAGCAACAAGCGTAATATCTTGCGCGGCGAGTGCAGCGTCTCCAGCACCGGATTACGCCCCCAGATATACTCCGCCATAAAGCAAACTCCTTTTTAAAAAATGCGTTCGTTTTGGACACGAGTATAGCACATGCTGGCATCTATGGGCAGTAGAGCAAGTCGGCAGGGGTGAACGTCAAATTTCTGCATGATGCGTGGCAATCTTGTCCCCCGACCCTGGGCGACGAGCACAAGAAGTACAATGATAGAGGAGAAGCTGGCCTTGCGCTCGCCCTGCAAAAAAGATGCACACCGCGTCAGCACGTGCCCCAGGTGAATGCCCTGGCTACAACCCCCTATCCACATCAATCGTATAGTGGGTAAGCAACTAAAACGGTTAGATGTTAGCGCATGGCAGGGGCTGCAAGACATCGTTCCTATAGAAGAGAGGCATAAAACAATGGGTGACGAGTGGGATCAGCGCCGCTATACCGGCGAACCGAGTCAGCAACCATCAAATCAACCCAATTTTCCCAGTCAAGAAGAGCTTGAGAAGCGCCTTGAAGAGATCAGGCAATTTGTGGTGCAAGGCGCAAGCGAGGCTCAGCAGCGCATTAAGCGTGTTGTCGATAAGGCCGGTGAGTACTGGAAACAGGTTCAGGTACCGCAAACGCCTCGCCAGGCCAGCAGCGTCGAGGAACAGCGCATCCGGCAGCTTGCCAATATGTGGAGCAACGAGAACTGGCGCGTAGCCAAAGACCTCGGTACCTACATGGACATCGTTTCCTGGACAACCGACGAAGTGTGGGAGATCACAGTGCAGACGCGTTGGGAGACGCGCGGCATGGATACTGTCTCTGAACCATACACAGGACGTCCCGTCGGTAAACCACAGCCACTGTTGCCCGTCTGGGACTACGAGCTTCCCCCCATTACGGGCCTCAAAGCGCCGAGCAGCCGGACACGCCTGGAAGGACTGGACGAGATTATTGCCTGCACCACCTGTAACGGCACCGGACGCGCCCTCTGCTCTACCTGCACCGGGCGAGGCTGGATTGTCTGTCCCGACTGCAAAGGTCGCACCAAGAAACGCTGTTCGACCTGTCGTGGGCGCGGCTATGTCGCCGACTGGACGGAGAGCGAGAAAAAGCCGTTTTTCCAGCGCCAGGCCGATAATGTCGCCACGTCCTTTGGCGAACGTATTGCTGATGTCTTTGATAATATTCGTCAGCAAGGTATTCCGGTGCCCAATCCGGTGGATACCGACCCGGCCAATAAGGGCAAGACCGTTCCTTGCCCCGATTGCGTCAATGGCGAGGTGGATTGCTCGTGTGGCAACGGCAAACGAGTCTGCGCGACCTGCGAGGGGGGGAAAACCGTCTTCTGCGCTAACTGCAATGGCACGGGCAAACTGGTACGCCACCGCGAGATCGTGCGCCGCTTCGACCTGCGCACGCAGACACGCCTCGTCGGCGATAGCAGCATTCCGCATCAGCAGTTGATTCGCGCCAGCGGTGAACTGATCTTCAACGCTGAGGTGAACGAGTCGCTGCATCCCGATGCGCCGCCGGAGGCTGTACCTGGCGATGTCTGGCGCGCCGCTGTCACGCTGGTGCAGCAGGCCGCGCAAGAGCGCCCCATCCCCAACGCCAGCAGCGAGCAATCGCGCGCCACCTTGCAGGTCATTGAACTGGCGCGTATCCCGTACACGCGCGTGCAATATCGTTATTCTGATCGAGACTATGTGTTCTACATCTATGATAGCGAGGGGCGCGAGAAATTCTATGCCGAGAGCTATCCCGCCCGCTGGGATCGCGTTGAGCGCCTGGTCAAAGCCATTACCGCCGACCTGATGGAGGCGGCGGAGAACCCGCCGAATAGCGGACCTCGCTCCGGCCCGTACCGCGTACCTATCGAGTACCCGCCCTATAACATCACCGAAGAGGATGACGACAACAAGCCGGGCAAGCAGTAACCGGAGCCGAGACGAGCATGACTGAGAAACGGGGGTGCTTGTAAATCAATCATGGAGCAGCAGGGCGACTGCAAGGGTCGCCCTGCTGCTCCGTATGTGATGTTTACCTGGTTAGCGTGTCCGCACCACGACCGTCTTAGCGACTTTATCGCCGAGGCGCTGGCAATTTGGCGAATTCCAGATGATGATCGCTCCCACCAGATAAGGAATGAAGTAGGGAAATTCATCGACAACGCGCAGCAGGTTACGGATGAGCGACTCATTCCAACTGATCGGGCTACCATCCTCACGGACAACTTTCAGGCCCAGGGCCATCTTCCCAACCGTCCGGCCCAGCGTCGCCTCCATCACAACGAAGTAGCCCAGGGCGATAATGATGCCGAGTACATCAAGCAGCGCTGTGGATGGAGGTTGATTGGAAGCCGCTGCCATGACGCCAATAATAAGACCAATGATATAACCAACAATCCAGATGATGACCGTATCGATAAGAATCGCGCCGAAACGCGGCCATACGCTTACATACTGTGTTGCCGGAGCCAGGGCCTGGTAGCCATACTGACCAGATGGCCCATACATTCCCTGGGGTTGAGCATAGGGATTGGGTGAGGCATAAGGACTAGGAACTGCATAACCACCTTGCGGCTGAGGCGGCGCATAGGGGTCAGATTGTGCATAACTGCCCTGCGGTTGAGGCTGGGCATAAGGATTAGGCTGGGCATAAGGATTAGGCTGAGCATAAGGATTAGGCTGAGCATAAGGATCGGGTTGTGGGTACCCTTCTTGTGCCGGGGGCTGACTATAGGGGTTCCCCTGAGCATAGCCACCTTGCTGCGGATGCTGTGAATACGGGTCTTGATAAGACATGATAAAACTCTCCTTGCAAAATAGCGTGAATGCCGACTATCACTAACCTATCTGCACTAAGCTACAACCAGAACGATGATGACGAGGATTTTTGGTAGTTGGAATTGACAGATTGTGCGAACTTATACAAGGATTCAAATACATGTTAAGGAGGCATGACACCGCGCCATGCCTCTGGGTTATCGTTCCCTGTGTCTATTGTCCTAGCGTGCGCGTACCACCACCGTCTTGGCAACCTTATCACCGAGGCGCTGCTTGAGCGGCGAGTTCCAGATGATGATTGCCCCTACCAGGTAGTAGAAGAGGCCGTCAACAATGCGTAGCAGGTTGCGGATAATGGATTCGTTCCAGCCGATGGGGCTGCCATCCAGGCGTACCACCTTTAACCCCATAATCTTCTTGCCAAGAGTTGCTCCTTGTGTTGCTTCCAGCCAGAAGAAGTAGAGAACGTCGATGACGAACATGATCAGATAGAGAAGACTAGCAAGAATAGTCATACCTTGCGCAGCATTAATCGACGCAACAGCAATGCCGCCCAGGATACCATCGATGATAGATAGAATGACAGTGTCGATCAGAATTGCTACGAAACGCGGTCCGACGCCGACATAATTGAGAGCTGGAGCCTGGTAGCCGAACTGGCCGGGTTGGGCGTACATGCCTTGAGGCGGCCCATACGTGCCCTGCTGCTGTGCATATGGATTCTGCTGCGAATACGGGTCTTGATAAGCCACAGAAAAACCTCCTGATGATATAAGGATGGCACTATTAAAGGTCAGATCGGCTGCCATCTAACCGTTCTACTGTTAGAACGAACGAGAGAGGACTTTTTCCAATGAGTTTATTTTCATTTTAGCGCCGCTACCAAATCGGGCAGCAGATTGGCGGCGTTGGGTGTGCCCAGTCCACTGGCAGCATCCCAGCCAGGGGCGGCGCTATAACCAGA
>DAOTVZ010000212.1:0-18268 GCA_034436045.1 Ktedonobacteraceae bacterium
TAGCTAGCTCCTGGCTTCAAGCGATATTAACGGCGGTAATACCTGCGTAAGTACCCACAAAAATGCGCGTACCAGAGATGGTAGGCGTTGCAAAACGAGTGGCTTGCCCCACGTTTAGCTCCGCAACAAGCTGTCCTGAGTTCATCGCCAGTGCATAGAGTGTCCCGTTCCCAAGACTATACACAGTATGCCCACCCACGACTGGTGAACCAGCGATGACACTATCGGCATGCCATCCCAAATGCATCTGCCCGTTGTTATCAACGATCAATTGCAGCACCCCGTTGGTACACGGCACAAAAACTGTTGTACCAACGACAGATGCACCACCAAAAGAAACACACACCGTCCTTCCATCCACCTGTCCACCAACACCTCCTAACGCTGTTGCACGTACCGTATAACCCCTACCGGATTTCCCCGCCGTAAAAATGAAACCATTGGGCAACAATACAGGCCCTTGTGACCCCAGGTCTTCATCATTCGCATTTTCACTGGCCCACGTCGCAGGCGCAAAGGCATCTTCTAACTCTAACGTCGGCGAAAGTTTCAGAATAGAATCGCTATGATCCCAATTCCCGCCGGTCGCTGCTCCATTGCCCACCGCAACATAGAGATTGCCCGCTGCATCTACCGAGGCTCCAGGGGGCGTCCAGATGCCTCCCTCGCGCGGCGTCGGCACCGTATAGGACAACAACGGCCCTTGACCGTCCGTGCGAGAAGCAACAATACGCCCGATATAATCAGAGCAGTCACCCGCCAGACCACCATAAGGGATATACACCATCCCGTTTGCCAGCGTCAACGCACCACGCTGTTGATGCGCACGCGGGTCCATACCGCCCACATCCGCCGAGCGCCGCACCACAACACGCCCACTATTCACATTCACACCCACGAGAATATGCACTGGTGCGTTTGGATTAATCTCCGCCACCGCAAACACCAGACCGCTCGCCGGATCATAGACAGGCGTGCCGGTAATGCCCAACGGATTAATATCTCCACATGGTAGCAAGTTCAGAGGTACCGGCGTCCCCACATTTGTATGCCATTGCACTGCTCCCGTTTGGGGATCAAGCGCATAGAGTGAATCACCTTCCGTCGCTACTATCACATGGTCACCCACCACCAGGGGTTCCGCGTAAACCGCCCCATCAAGCTGCACACTCCATGCCTTCGACAGACTATGCGGATCGGGCGTACTTGCCACATATCCCGTGCGCAAATTATTTAAATGGTAAGTAGTCCAGTCTGCATCCGCCGCCGTACTCCCAGACGGTGAAGCTGTCGCCAGCGCCACAGAGGTAGGCGTCGGCGTAACAACCACCGGTGAAAGCGTCGGCATCGAATCAGTTGCTACCACCGCTTTCTGGCCGCAAGCCGAGAACCCTACCAGTAACAAGCAGATGACTATTGTCGCCAATACGTTGTCAGCATGGACGTAAACATATTTCCGCGTTCCCCGATAGAAGAAGCCAGGCTTCCACAGAGGCAACCACGCCATACACGCTCTAAATAAAACAAGAGGAGTTACCTTCTCATTACTCCCTCGCTGAATTCTTTGTTTCGGAGTCATACTTACCCTCACAGAACGCATCCAGTCTATCTCATCCCTACGATCCTTCAGCATAGTATAGATGAGATAATTAACAATAAACGTTAAAACTGTTCTACAGCCATTTTCCCTACCTTTGGGATAAGACTACAAGTATACTACGGGATGCGCTCCACGCTCAGAGGCCATTACCGCTCTATCTAGCAAAATATTCCTGTCTATATAGCCAGTTATGATCAGGATAACCTACACCTCTTCCTCCAGACTATCCAGCATAACGCGAATAAAGCCAACCGCAACTGCGAGCCAATCAAACGAGCGTGTCCAATTAACCCATTCCTGCTGTGTAGGCCATCCCGAACGATAGCGGCGAATTAGCTCTTTAGGCATGGCAACCGCCCACTTCATCCCCTCTCCCAGCCCTCCAGGAGTCAACCAGACCACAAGCGCAAACACATTCTCATTCGGAAGATGCCGTTTCCAATCTGGCATTTGTTTGAGCAAAGGATCACGCCGCCAGACACTAAAAAGCGCCGGGTCTTCAGGCGCACCACTGCTCGAACGTCGTAGCGTCAATACCTGACCCACGACCGCGCTACGCTCCCACTCCGGGAAACGCAGCCAGACAGCATAGCGATACTCGTCCAGACCAGCCCAGCTCAGAAAGTTGCGATAGCCTTCGCGTTCCAATCGACGCTCGGTATCGCTCTGCCAGATTTTCACCATCGCGTCAAGACGTTTTCTCTTCTCTTCCTCGCTTAAATCCGCCAGTGGCCCCGTGTTAGCAGGATACGATTGATTCGGTGAATTGGGTTGTATAGGCATGAAACACTCCTGTCGCTTCCGGCATAGCACGCTCTAACCATGCTACCAGATCATCTGCCAACGGTGCAGTAAAAGTACAAAGTGTATTATCGGGATAACGCCGCAGCGTCAAGCTGTAAGCGTGCAGAAATTGACGTTCCAGGAAGATCGCCTCCTTAGAATCAGGCAAGCTATACGTCTGATCCCCTACAATGGGATAGCCCAGCGCGGCAAGATGTGCGCGTATCTGGTGCGTGCGCCCCGTCACCGGTCGCGCCTCCAACAGCGTGTAGCCGCCCACGTGAGCCAGCACACGCACAACTGTTGCGGCCTCCTGCCCATCAGACCCCACAATACAGCGCCGACGATCTTCAGGATCACGCTGCAAAGCACCGCACAGCAACAATTCCTCCATCGGCTCAACTCGGCTCAAATCAAACGCCGCGTCAGGAAGCGCCCAGGACAATGTCCTCCCGTTCGAGCTTGTTTGTGTAAGCGTAAAAGACGTGCGCGGCCTCGCCCAACCAGGACTGCCCGCCGCCACTACTGCCAGATAGCGTTTCACAATCGTATGTTCGTGAAACTGACGGCTTAAAAATCGCCGCGCTCGCTCAGTACGCGCCAGCGCAACAATTCCCGATGTATCTTTATCCAAACGATGCAACAAGCACGGACGCGGCAACGGCCCCTCCTCGCGCATCAGACGTTTATAGCGCACCTGCCGCAGCAACACACGCACATGCTCTGGAGCCTGACTCCACTCCGGCTCATCCGCTAACTCAGGTGGTGTCCACACCTCTACCTCCTGTCGTGCAAGATAGCTCAGCAGCGCATCCCAGAGCGTATCGCCATCAACATGTTTATAGGTCGGGTGCATCACAATCCCTGCTGGCTTGTTCAGCAACAGCATATGCCGATCCGCGTATAATATATGTATCGGGTATGTCATTATATTGTCCATTGCATCAGTATAGTAGGGGCGATCCTTGCGGTCGCTCCTGCTGCCTCGTGCATTATTATGTCGTTCATTGCATCAGTATAGTAGACGCGATCCTTACGGTCGCCCCTACTGTCAACTAGAGTGGGCACCACGCGCATCGTGTGTTCAGAGTTTCGCGTTCCGCGTGCTTTACCTACCTCTTTCCAACTATGATAGAATGGTACCACGTAAATGTAGGCACGCACTACCGGGCAAGCAAAGAGGTATAACAATGACATATGTTCAATATACAACACATCCCATACTCCGTGACCCGGTCTTCATTGTCGCCTTCGGAGGATGGAATGATGCGGCAGACGCTGCAACCACAACCATTAAGTTTCTACGGGATAAATGGAAACCTACCAGATTCGCCGACATCGATTCTGAGGAGTTCTTTGTCTACACAGAGACACGCCCAACCGCCAAATTTGTTGATGCCCAGCAGCGCACCATCATCTGGCCCAGCAATCAGTTCTATGCACATGTAGAACCGGCTTTGGAACACGATATCGTGCTAGTGCAAGGCGCGGAACCACAACTCAAGTGGAAGACATTCAGTACAGCTTTCCTTGAGGTTTGTCAGCTTCTACAAGCCTCCGAAGTCGTCTTCCTTGGCGCTTTACTGGCCGACATTCCCCACACCTCCCCGGTACCAATCACAGGAACAGCAACAACACCAGAACTGGTTGAACGCCTGCGCGCTATCAATATCCGTCAATCGCGCTATGAAGGCCCAACCGGTATCGTCGGCGTGCTGCAAAATGCCTGTGAGCAAGCAGGTATTCCCGCTGCCAGCCTGTGGGGTGCCGCACCACACTACCTGGCGGCATCTCCCAACATCAAAGTCACATCCGCCCTGCTCACTGCTCTGAATACCTTTCTCTCCCTCGGCTTGAACCTGCAAGACATCCAGACCGATGCCACCCGTTTCGAGGAGCAGATCACACGCTTAGTTGCCAGAGACCCGGATGCCAGTGCCTATGTTCGCCGCCTGGAAGAGCAGTTCGCCAATCTTGACGAGGTGGATGACGAGGTGGATGATAGCGACATTGACGATGATGACGATAGCTTTCCCAATCCTGATATCGTGCCCGGCACAGGCCCCTTGCCCAGCGCCGATACACTGATTCGCGGCGTGGAAGAACTTCTACGCCAGCAACGCGAACGTGGCTCACAACAATTTACTGATGATGAGGATGATGAATGAAACCACAACTCTACAGTTTAGAGGAAATCTTTCAGCCGCGCTCAGTTGCTATACTGGGCGCATCTCGTGCCCCCCAAAAGTGGGGCAATGTGGCCGCCCGGCAATTAATGGCTGGCGGCTTCCCCGGTGCTATTTATCTGATTAATCCTTCCGTACCAGAAATTCTTGGTCATCAGACCTATCGCAGTCTGCGTGATGTACCCGGCCCTGTTGACCTGGCCATCATCGCTACTTCATTTCTCCATGTCTCGCAGTCCGTCGATGACTGTATCGCTCACGGCGTCAAGGGCATCGTACTCATCACCGCCGGCTTCAGCGAGACAGGCTCGGAAGGCCGCCGTTTGGAGCAGGAACTGGTAGAACGTTGCCACGTACACGGCATTCGTATTATCGGCAGCAACTGCATGGGATTATACATCCATCGCTCACGTCTCAACACGCTGGGTATGGTCTTTCCCTTGCCCGTCGGCCCGATTGGTCTGATATCCCAAAGTGGCAATCTCGGCATGTATTTCTATGCCCAGGCCCACCTGGATGGCCTCGGCTTTACCACCTTCATCAGCCTGGGCAACGCCGCCGATGTCACTTTCCCCGAATGTGTGCAATACCTCTCCAATGACCCCGAAACTACCGTCATCGCCGCTTATGTCGAGGCCATTCAAGAGCAAACCTTGCGCGATGTCACCAGAATGCTCCATGCGCAAGGACGTTACAAACCCATCATCATCTTGCTCAGTGGTGCCACAGAGGTCGGTGTGCGCGCCGCTCTGGCTCACACCGGCTCGCTGGCCGAAGTGCGCCCCGATCACGACACCAGCCTGCTCGGTAGCGGCGTCGTGCGCGTCATCCGCTCCGACGAACTCTTCCCCGTCGCACAGGCTCTCGTCATGCAGCCGCCCACGCCGCGCGGCGGACGTCGCATCGCCATCATCGGCGACGGCGGCGGCAGTGTCGTTGCCTCCGGCGACGCCGCCATCCGTTGCGGACTGGAAGTGCCCATCCTGTGCGAACAGACGCAGCAAGCCCTTCGCGCCTTGATGCCCGCACGCGCTACTGCCACCAACCCGGTCGATGTCGCTGGGGCCGCCGATGAAGACCCTCTCTCTTTCGCCCTTCTCACCGAAGTCTGCCTGAAAGACCCACAGGTCGATGGCGTCATCATCACCGGCCTCTTCGGTGGCTACAAAATGCTCCTCTCCGAGAACTTCGCCGCACGCGAGGAGGCCGCCGCACGCGCGCTGGGACAACTTGTACGCCAGTATCAGAAGCCGGTCCTCGTGCAAACTATCTATGCCCGGCACGATATCCAGGCCCTCAAACTGCTGCACGAAGAACATATTCCTTACTACGAATCTATCGAAATTACCTGTCGCGCAATGGCAGCCCTGAGCGAAATCGGGCAATTCCTGGCCACCCAGGCATAATAAAAACACTTTTTCATAGCGTATAGGAAAGAAGGATAAGCGATGGATCAACAAGAGAGAACGATCTCAAATACACCACGCGATCTGGCCAACGAACATCTCACCCAGGCCGTCCTTGCCAGCTTCGACCACAGCCGGTCGGAACGCTTCCAACAGATCTTGCAAAGCCTCGTCAAACACCTGCATGCCTTCGTCAGCGAAGTGCAATTGACCGAAGAGGAGTGGTTCAAAGGCATCGACTTCCTCACTCGCGTCGGGCACATCACCGACGACAAGCGCCAGGAGTTTATCCTGCTCTCTGATGTCCTCGGCATCTCGATGCTGGTCATCGGCCTCAACAACAAGAAACCTGCTGGCGCAACCGAATCAACGGTCTTCGGCCCCTTCTTTGTTGAGGGATCGCCTCAGTTCAAAAACGGTGATGACATATCCAACGGTGCCCCAGGCGAACCCTGCTTCATCCAGGGTCAGGTACTCTCCCTTACCGGTGAACCACTGCCCAACGCTCTTATTGAAGTCTGGCAAGCTGACGACCAGGGCTTCTACGATGTGCAGTATCAAGACCTCTCACAGGCTCGCTGTCGTGGCCACCTCTTCTCAGACGCAAACGGCCACTATTCCTTCTGGACCGTCCGCCCGGAAGCCTATCCCATCCCAAACGATGGGCCAGTAGGCGAACTGTTGGACACAGCCAATCGTAGCCCTATGCGCCCGGCACACGTTCACTTCATGATCAGGGTACCTGGCTATCAAACCCTCATCACCCATGTCTTCGCGGAAGGCGATCCCTATCTCGACTTAGACGCCGTTTTCGCGGTGAGAAACTCTCTCATCGCCACCTTTGAGCGCCACGAACCAGGCACCGCCCCCGACGGCAAACAGTTGACCGTACCTTTCTATACCATGAACTACAACTTTGTGCTGGTTCCTACCACAATTCTGTAATTGCAAGGCAGGGTACCTTGCCTCGCCTGTACCCTGCCTTGCTGCTCCTCCTCTACGGCTGAGAACCCACAGAGCTAACAAATGTGCCGTGAGCATTGACAAAAACAAACCGACTATCACCTACCAGCACAACCATGTTTGGCAAATGTGCATGTGGCGGCGTGACAAAACGTAGCGTCACCGGCAACAGTTCCGCCCCCGGCCCGGAGAGTTGCGGCCCAACATACACACGCGCATGGGAGACATCCCCACCAGGAAACTCAATTATTTCAACCTGCCCATGCAGATTGAGCGCAATAAAGTGACTTGGATGCAAGGCACTATCCTGATGACCTACTACGGCATCCACCTGATATGTGCGCGGATAGCCATATCGCACATTATTCCACGTATTCCCAACCCAACCAACCAGCACCTGAGCCAGTAGCATCAATATCACCGCCAGCATCATGCCTCCCGCCACTGGCAACAAACGCGATTGCGATGGAACAGGAGCGCGGCACACCTTGTTCTCCCGCTTCCACGTCGGTACGTCTACATCAGCAGACTCCTGCTGATTCTGCGTTGATCGTGCCGCCTGGGTATCTGGTCGCGCGTGCGTCTGGCTACGTGTGGTACGAGAGGCTCGCAGCACAGGCGGTGATCCCTGAGTACGTTGCTTAGCCACAATAGGACGGTGACGCAATACACTCTTTGGTGCAACACGATCCTCCGATGGCAATGTCATAACTGGCATAGCGATTCCCTCCTTGCACAATTCAACAGCTAACAAGCACAAGAAATAATCGCCATCGGATAAAGCTGAGCAACGTACCGATCACTGAAAAGAGTATAGCTAAGGCAGGTATGCACTGCCTACTCCTTTATCCACGACTTTTCCACCAATCAGTGCATCCATCAGGGGGATAAGCTGTGGAGAACCTACTCTGGCTGTGGATAATACGATGAGGTTAACCCGTTTCGTCCCAGACCAGTGGGCCTATCCGTAAGAGTGTGTAAAAGGCGAGCGCAAGGCATCGCCTTTACACTGGAAAACAGTAGAAAATATACCGTATCATCGTAGATGCGACGCCTTGCGCTCGCCCGGATGACTCAGAAACATGATATACTATACAAAAGACAGAATAACACAGCCGATACTGTCAACTTGTACGCAAATAATCACGCATTGATACCAGGAGTTCCTGCATGGGGCGCTATAGCGACCACGACCACCTGCATGATTTTGAAGATGATGATATTATCGAGATCATAGATATTCCGCAGGATGCGGTAATGCCAGAGCAAGATTCCCCAAAGAAACCATCGGAAACGTCTCCGCTTGAGATACAGCGAATTTCGCTGCGCGCGCGCCGTGATCCTAAAAAGGCCGCGTTGCGCAATAGTATCGTCGGTGGTATCACCGCCATAGCTTTGCTTGTCCTCCTGCTCTTTGTTCTGGCCGATACTCCCTGGCAACAGGCTTTCTCCATTTTCCTGCCAGCCAGACAAACACCGTCCACCGGAACCAAAAGCTTCTTTTACTTCCAGGACCTCCCTTCCTGGGGCACCGTCTCTCTGAATGGACGCCCACTCAACACTATACCAGTGCCCAGCACACATACCCCTTTGTCGCTCACACCCGGACAATACCTCCTCACCTGGCAAGCAATTCCTTTCCGCCCATATCAATGCCTCTTAACCGTTCCTCCCAGCTCTCCATCATCATCGGAGCAGAGAGATAGCTGCTTGATTGGCGCAACCATGTTCCAATTTGACTACCAGCCGGTAAATTCTATCTTCATTCCTATCTCTCTGTTACAATTACCCGACCACCCGCGTAGCGAACTTATCATAACAACACAAAATCTGCTTAATACACTACAAACGACTTCCATTATTCCAGCAGGCGATTACTATTTGGGCACCAACGGCGTACCGACGCAGGCTCCCTTCACATTTCAGGCCACCCATCGCTACATCCTGGACACAAACATCAACCAACCTGCAACCTGCACGGGCTTCGGGCCAACCAAAAGTTGCGCCATTGGCATTCAGGATTGCCGCCTGTTCTGCACACTACCATCGGATAATACCACCATCGCCGATCAAAACACGTGGCGCGTCGCCGCCATCTTCCACTCCGAATGGGACTATACCGCCCTCCCACGCTCCCATCAAAAACCTCCCATCGCGTCTGCCGTCCAGGACGAACAATTCATCACTCTGCGGATACGCTGGCTCGGTAACGGCTGGCAAGTCTCTTTCGTCCAAAGTGTGGACAATTTCGACGACATTCGCTGTGTCACCTCAGAGCAGGAGCTTTCCACGCCAGATTACCAGCCCCTCACCGTTGGAGAGGCCAATTTGAACTTCGTCTTTGTCTCCACTCCCACCAATACTATCGATTGCTTGACCGCCGTCTGGGTCGGCAACGACTCCATCACCGGCGCTACCGTCTCCCCCAGCGCCTGGTTGGTCGAACGCTTCGGCGTGCTGGAAAGTGGCAACACTACCGCCCACCATATCTGGCCCCAACTTCCTCAAGCTATTCCTCCCGTACAGCGCATCGCCGCCCAGATAGCTCTGGAAGTTCGCCTATAGAGTTGTTTGCGCACCCTTACCTCGCCAAACGTGCATATTCTTTGCCCGAACGGGCATCACTGTGATAAGATAGAACACATATTACCACCCTGGAGTTATTATATCTATGCGGAAAGAAACCACCAGAACCGAGTTTATCCTTGAAGAACTGCTCCGTAATGGGCGCGTCACCGTCGATGATCTGAGCCAACAACTGCACGTCAATACCTCTACCATTCGGCGCGATCTCGAAAAACTTGAGCGCCAGAATATGCTGCGCCGTGTCCATGGGGGGGCAGTACCGCCGGATACGCTTTCATACAGCACCTACGCCTACGACCTCACTTTCCAAACCAACATGCAGAAACAAACAGAGGAGAAAGTCCGTATCGCCCTGGTGGCCGCTCGTCTCATTGAACCCGGCGACAGCATCGCCCTGTCTCCCGGCACAACAACAACACACCTGGCGCGCGCTATCCGTCAGATGCGTATTCCTAACCTGACCGTGATTACGAACGCCGTCAATATCGCAATGGAACTGGCCGGTTTGCCCAACCTCAATCTGACTCTCGTGGGCGGCATTCTACTCTCCGATTTCTTTGCCCTGGTTGGACCGCTGGCCGAGCAGGGTCTCAGTCAGATATATGTGTCTAAAGCCTTCGTCGGCGTCACTGGCCTGCACCCTGAGGTAGGTTTAACCGGCCCCAATCAGCTCGAAGCCCTCACCTACCGTGTCACGCTGAGCCATGCACAACGCACCTACGTCCTGGCCGATCACACGAAAATTGGCCGTATCGCATTACACTACATCGCCCCCATCACTGCTATGCACACACTCATTACCGACAGTCAGGCCGATCAAACTCAACTTTCCCTCCTGCGAGATGCCAACATCGAGGTCATAGAAGCCTGAACCTTTATGCAAGAGTAATCACCAACAGAAAGTAAATAATAACATGAGTAGAACACGCATACGAAACCTGGGTATTACCATCGGAACATTGCCAACCGGCCCCCAGAACGCCATCACCGATGTGCCCGGCGTCCTGGTAGGGCACTGCACCCTCATCGCGGATGAACCGCGCGTAGCCCGCACAGGTGTCACAGTCATCGTCCCACGCGACGGCAACATCTGGCACGACTCCGTCTTCGCCGGATACTTCAGCTTCAATGGCTGTGGCGAGATGACTGGCCTCTCCTGGCTGGAAGAGTCGGGCCTCCTGCAATCCCCCATCGGCCTGACCAATACCAACGCCGTCGGCACCGTGCGCGACGCCCTGGTCGCCTGCGAAGCCGAGGATTGGGACAGCAACGGCTCTCTTCCCATCGCCGCCGAAACCTGGGACGGCTGGCTCAACGACATTAACGCCTTCCACATCACCAGAACCCACGTTGACACCGCGTTACGTGCCGCCCATAGCGGGCCGGTAGAAGAGGGCAATGTCGGCGGCGGCACTGGCATGATCTGCCACGAGTTTAAGGGAGGCATCGGTACTTCATCGCGTATCGTCTCTTGCCCCGTCGGCAACTACACTATTGGTGTACTGGTGCAGGCAAACTACGGCGACCGCGCACAACTGCGCATTGATGGGGTACCGGTTGGTCGCGCCATCGGGCCAGCACAGGTGCCAACCACGTATCACACACCTATGTCCGGTGGCTCTATCATCGTCATCATCGCCACCGACGCTCCCTTACTGCCTGTGCAATGCAAGCGCTTAGCCCGTCGCGCCACCGTCGGCCTGGCCCGCGTCGGTGGTACCGGTCATAACGGCAGTGGTGACCTCTTCCTGTCCTTCGCCACCGGCAACCATCTCCCCGTCCCCCAGGGCGGCACTTCTCCTCAGGTACAGAACAAACTCTTTCAACTCCAGATGTTGCCCCATCAACAACTCGACCCTTTCTTCGACGCCACCGCCGACGCCGTTGAAGAATCCATTCTCAACGCTCTAGCAGCCGCAGAAACCATGACCGGCTACAAAGGCCATACCGCCTACGCACTCCCTCTTGATGAAGTACAACGGCTGGTGCAGAAGGCCCACACCTAACTACACGGATCGCTCGTCTTAATGGGCCTCCATCCTTTAGGGGGATATTGGTGGTCGGTGTAGGGGGCGTCATTCATGACGCCCTGGCCACCCGTTGATCCGCCCACGGGGCCTCATTCATGACGCCCTGGCCACCCGTTGATCCGCAAGGATAGAGAGCCGTCTTAATATTTGCCTTGCTTTTCTATCCCGACTTTGCTACACTAACTGAAGTAACAAAACCACACAAACAGCAAGGCCATAGCGTGAAACAAGGGTACAAGGAAATACCACCTTCCGATAAACAATTAAGCAGTATAACCCCCACAGCAGGTATGCATGCTGGTCGAACTCTCAATCAGGCATTGCGCGTGCGAGATTTTCGCCTCCTTCTCGCTGGCTCTTTTCTCTCTATGTTCGGGCGACAGATGCTAAGCGTAGCCATCGGATGGGAACTCTATCTCCGCACAAGCTCGGCCCTTGTTCTCGGCGGCATCGGTCTGGCACAAGTCTTACCCATCATCGTTCTGTTTTTACCCTCCGGCTATATTGCGGATCGCTACAGCCGTCGATATGTGGTCATAGGATCACAGGTAGTACTGGCACTGGCCTCCCTGTACCTGGCATTCCTATCCTATCAGCACGGCTCCTTATGGCTCATTTACGCCTGCCTGGCCATCATGGGCGGTGCTCAATCCTTCAACGGCCCGGCCAGTTCAGCCCTGGTCGCACAGGTAGTCCCTGAATCAGCCTATGAGAATGCAATGACGTGGCGCAGCAGCGTTACCCAACTATCCGCCGTCCTGGGGCCGACCACAGGCGGTTTGCTGATCGGCATTTTGCAAAGTGCTACCTTCGTTTACGTACTCTGTGCCATAACATCCATTATCTTCATAGCGCTGCTTGTGCCGATGCACGTCAATCCACAAAAGAAACTTGCCTCCACAAAAAGAACTCTGGCCTCATTAGTAGAGGGCATGCGCTTTCTCGGTAAGGCACAGGTTCTCCTGGCAGCCATCACTCTCGACCTTTTCGCCGTTCTGCTCGGCGGCGCAACAACATTGCTCCCTATCTATGCACAGAATATCTTACACGTCGGCCCTATCGGATTAGGCTGGATGCAAGCTGCAAGCTCCATAGGAGCTATCTGCACAGCGCTCATTCTCGCCTCACGCCCCCCCTTCAAACACGCCGGTTACACGCTACTACTGGCCGTCACCGGCTTTGGCGTGGCAACCATTATTTTCGGACTCTCGCGCTCGTTCTGGCTCTCCTTGCTCATGCTCTTCCTGCTGGGTGCTTGCGATAACATCAGCGTCGTGATCCGTAGCACACTGCTTCTCGTGCGCACTCCCGATGAGATGCGGGGACGGGTAAGCGCAGTTAGTTCGCTCTTTATCAGTTCATCGAACCAGCTCGGTGGCTTTGAGTCAGGTCTGGTAGCTCAACTCATTGGCCCCGTGCTATCCGTCGTCACGGGCGGCATCGGCACCATCCTGGTCGTCCTTCTCATCGCCTTCCTCTGGCCCGAAATGCGCCACCTGGGCACCTTGCGCGAGGAAAAACAGGCGCAAAGCTCATAGCATCTTACCTTTACGGCGCGGGATGCTGAGGAATCACCGTCGCTAATATCACCGGCAAGAGAACAATCCAGGCAGTGGCGAATAATGCCCACAGCGTCGCGGCACTGCGCGCCCTCAACCCGGCGCGTTGCCAGCCCGCCACCCGCCGCAGTATCACCACGAGAGAGACAACATAGGCTAGCAGAGCCAGTACCATACAAGCTGACAGGGTAATCAGCACGTCACGTTGCCAGACAAAAAATCCGTCACTATTGAACGTCTGACGCACCAGGGCTGTCAAAATCACTGCCAGAGTTGTGATACTCCCCAACAAGAACAGCGGTATAAGACCACAAAGGATGCCGTAGAGGACTTCTCCACCTTTAGTAACACGAGCTTTCTGTTGTGCAGCAGGCAAAGCCATCTATTATCTCCTCGTTTAAACGCCCGTATCGGGGCCAACAACCTGCGTGTAAAAGGCAATCACACGATTGACGTATGCCTGCCCCAGCACAACAAAGGCCCGTGCATGCCTGGCTTTCGGCACCAGCCACACCTGCACGTTAGCATCAGGGGCCGCGCGAGCTGCTGCTGCCAACAGCTCCACATTAGAGGGGGGAATATAAGTATCAGCCAGCCCATGAATGAAGAGTATCGGGCGCGGAGCAATCTTCGCCACCACTTCTACCGGTCGCACAGCATAAAAATTGATGCCATACAACACCTGCGCAGCCTCCAGCACACCGGGCGTAACCAGCGCAGGAAGATGGCTGCTCTTAGGAATCTCTCGTTGCAGAATCGGTATAATATCCGCGTAGGCGCTATCCGAGACAATAGCCTTGATTTGAGGTAACTGGGCCGCCGCTAGCAGTAGCGTAGACGCTCCCATTGAAACACCCCAGCCTACCAGCACGCGCGGCCTCCCAAGCTGCGGATAGGGTAACGGACCGTGTTCTAAATAATCGACCGCTCCCAACACATCACGCTGCTCAAAATAGCCTAGCGAGAGTGGTGCTGGGGGCGACTCGCCGAAGCCACGCATGTCAAAAGCCAGCACCCCGAAACCATCACGCGCAAAATCGACGCTGAGTTGCAGCAAATTGGCAGTCTTATCAGCCCGATTAGTACGTACACCATGTACCATGATAATTGTACGCTGTGTCGTCAGCTTACCATCAGGCAAGACCCCTGGAATATACCAGCCACTCAATCGTACATGGTCATAACGACTGAGGAAGGTCACATCATGATAACCAACCCCTAGCGAAGCCGGAGTAGCATAGAGAGGCTTCGGAGACACATAGGCCAGTTGAGTAGCAATAAACGTGGAGAGGCCCGCGTAAGCAAAAGTCAACACACTACTCAAAACAAGCAGCCAGATCACCACGCGGCGCAATACCATTCCCGATAGTAACATCGAACGCTCTCTCGTCCTTATACGAAAACTCTCTGCACACGCTGCGCCAGAATATGGGCCTCAAGCACGATACGCTCAATCAACTCCTGAACAGTAGGAATGTCGTGAATTAAACCAACTACCTGTCCCGCCCACACAAAGCCCTCGTCGAGCTTGCCTTCTAGCGAAGCTCGCGTATTGACACTGCCCAGAATGTGCGGCAGCAGGCGACGTAGGCGCTCGTCGGGCGGCAACTGTTGAGTCTCCATCTCTGCCTCAAGCTTGAGAATCTGCTCGGCAACCGCTCCTTTCAACACACGCGCCGGCCTTCCAATCGCGCGTTCAACCACTACTGTATCCGTCTCGCTGGCCGCAACAAGCGCCTGCTGATAGTTGGGATGCGCGTTGCTTTCACGCACCGCTACGAAACGTGTCCCCATCTCGATCCCCTCCGCTCCCAACGCAAGCGCCGCCAGCAAACCACGTCCATCAGCAATACCCCCGCTCGCCAGCACCGGTATCTTGACCGCATCAACAATGCGTGGAGTCAGCACCATCGTGCCAATATCATCGCGTCCCAGATGCCCTCCGCCTTCAACACCAACCGCGATCACCGCATCCGCTCCCAATGCCTCCGCCTTCCGCGCTGCACGCACACCCGCTACCAGTACCATCGTTCGCACTGCAACGCCGCTCTGCTGAATACGCCGCAGCAGTGATTCCGGGTTTCCACCTGTGATACTGATAACGCTCGGTTGCTCCTCCAACGCAACATCGAGAAACGCATCCATCGGAGCATGCCCTATCGGAAAATTTACTCCAAACGGCTTATCCGTCAGACGTTTGAGCTTCTGAATATCGACCCGCAAAGCCTCCGGCGACGTAAAACAGGCGCAACCAATCTGCCCCAACCCCCCCGCGTTCGAGACAGCCGCCGCTAACTCCGCGAACGAAAGGTGAGCCAACCCCCCTTGCACAATTGGATAGCGAATATTAACAAGTTCGGTAAAGCGCGTTTGCATGCGTTCAGGCAACGGTGAAGTCAATGCCAACCCTCTTTCTGCCAAAAAATATTGATCTGTCTGAAACGTTGTATCACATCCAGACAGATCAATCAACTTACCGTAGGGGTGTGCTTCGTCACACCCCGTTTACAACCTGGACGAAACTCTTCCCCCTCTTTCGTCCTAATGCAACAGCGACTGCCAGAACAGAACCATCACGGCGATCAGAACCACAACCGCAATCAAAGCGCCGCTTACAACACGCCGCGCATACTCCTCTGTAGATTCTCCTAATGTACTAACACGCATGTAATACCGTGTTTCTACCTTCAAGTCCAATTCTTTCCCTCCCGCCGATTCTGCATCCTGCCCCCGTCGCCCGAAAGCTCCGCGCGAATACAGGTAGAGGTTCGCAACTACACCTCCTACGATGAGTACGAACACCATCAGTACCAGCAGCAGGGCGAATATCGCAGCCATTGCTCTACCATTCCTTTACTGAGTGCGATCTACGCTTAAAGGTGAGACTATTTCACCTTCCACAATAGAAGACGCAACACCCAGACCCAGACTTAAATCTTTTCCCTATCAGTTTCAGGCAGTGATCGGAATGGATTACAACACTATAAAATGACTGTCACTTTGCGCAGCTTACCACCTCTCAGGAAACTGATAGCGATTTTTTCTCCTACACGATGGCGTCGTACTATTCGTTGCAGATCACGTGGCTCGGTAACGGCCTCTTCATCGGCAGACACGATAATATCCATGCGTTTCAATTCCGCACGTTCAGCCGGACTTCCCGCCCGTATCTCCAGCACCTCCATCCCGCTCGGCTGCCTGCCCGGCAGAATATTGCGCACCACCGCGTCCAGTTGTACGCGCATACCTCCAACGCCGATAGAAATTCCGGGGAAGGCCGCATCACGTCGCTGCCTGATGCGCGCAACCGCAGAGGTTACTGTATCCAGGGGAACAGAGAAACCCAATCCTTGTGCCATCGGCATCATCGCGGTTGTAATCCCAACCACACGCCCATTGCTATCCACCAGTGGCCCACCGGAATTGCCAGGATTTATAGACGTATCCGTCTGAATCAGGTTGGTCATCTTACGCCCCCCTGGCACCTCCAGCGTGCGCCCCAGCGCGCTCACCACCCCTGCCGTCACCGTCCAGTTCAATCCATATGGATTACCCACCGCGATGACCAGTTGACCAACCTTCAACGGCGCGCGCGACATCTCAGCCACAGGCAAATGATCGGCTCCTACACGCAATACCGCCACATCCACTTCAGGTTCACTGCCGATAAGCCCTGCATCGAACTTGCGTCCATCCGCCAGCGTCACCTGAATACGACGCGCGCGCTCTACTACGTGAGCATTGGTCAGGATTTGCCCGTCAGAGGAAAAGATGAAACCAGAACCAATACCAGCACCGGGAACAGGATTGAAACGGCCATAGCCGAAACGCACGCCTTCACGCTCTACATCAATACGCACCACCGCTGGCCCCACACGCTCGGCAGCAGTAGTCACAGCACTGGAATAAGCATCCAGCGCCCCTATATCTTTATCGTATGTACTCATACAGGTCTCGCTCTTTAGTGGAACCCTTTGAAGCGTATCTGCCTGCGAGGCTACGACTCATGAACTTTGATATGCATTATATCACACGCCGTCCAGTCGCTCCCAATCATTGTTCTCTTTTCTACCCTGTTTCACAAACAATTAATAGAAGACACAGACCACTATCACAGACCAGGAAGCTCCACGCTATTCGTCTCCTTCGTCACGCGAGCTTCAAAAGCCGCTCAGCGTTCAGATGGCTGATCTTCTCTTTGTCCGCCGGGCTGATCGCCGCATGTTCTAAAAAGAAGCGCCCCTGCTCGTTCGTGCTGTAGGGATAATCGACCGAGAAGATGATGCGCTCGGCTCCTATCACCTGCATCGCCAGTAACAGCGGCGGGTCGGTGAAAAAGCCACTCGTGGTAATGTAGAAGTTACTCAGAAAGTAGTCCGGCACTGGGCGCTGCAAGTTTCTAGCCACAGGAGTCAGTCTGTCGTCGATGCGTGCAAGCATGAAAGGAATCATCTCGCCCATGTGCCCAATGATGACCTGCAAGTTCGGCAGGCGATCAAAAATACCAGCCAGAATCAAACGCAAGGCGTGAATCGCAGTCTCAGAGTGCCAGCCCCAACCACCGGTCGCCAGAGAGAAACCCACCGCCGGATCAAAGCCTGTGTAGTATGCCTCTCGCACAACAGCAGGCGGCTCCGCCGGATGAATATAAATCGGCACATCCAGCGCCACCGCACGCTCTAAAAGAGGGAAGAATGCCGGATCATCAAGAAAACGCCCGTTCGTGGTGCCATTAATCATTGCACCCTTGAACTTGAGCGAGTGTACTGCCCGTTCCAGTTCCTCGACTGCCGCCTGTGGCTCAGTCATTGGCAAAAGCGCAAAACCGGCAAAATGGTCGGGATGCGCCGCAACAGCCGCCGCCAGTTGATCGTTAGCCGCCCGCACCCGCCGTATGCCCTCCTCACCAGAAACCAGAGCAACGCCTGATGTCGTATGGGAAATTACTTGCAAATCGATGCCACCTGCCTCCATATCCTTCAACCTGATCTCACCCAGATCAGCCAGCTTCTCCTCCAATGGAGCAACCGCTGCATCACTGCTCCGACCGCTCGCGTCTCTGCTCATTACCTCGCGGAATGCCGCCGACAGAAAATGTTCTTCAATCGTAATCGTTCGCATGCTTACATCTCCTAAAAAAGATTGTGTTTGGTAT
>DAOTVZ010000213.1:0-5122 GCA_034436045.1 Ktedonobacteraceae bacterium
CCCGTGTGCCAGCGACTGACCAACGTGCCTGTTGGGGAAAGGGGCGGGGTGTCTCTGATGGTGGGGCGGTTGTACGCGCGGCGGCGGGGGTTGCCCCCAACGGGGTGCCGCCGACGACGTACAACCGCCGAGGGCGCGGGGCAAGTATATCGCGCCTATTAAAGTACAAAAGGGGGAGAGAGCGACGCGGTTCGTGAATGACAGCGAAGAAAGTGAGGTGGCAATGGATGAAGAAAAGCGCAGGGTGAGGGTAGTGGCTCATGGGGTGGATACGCTTGTGCTGAATGCCTACTACCTGGATGACTACAGTAGGCCAATTAAACGAGAGTTAAGCGAAACGCTCTATGCGCAACTGGATGAGTGGAAGCACCTGGCGCAAGGGGTACACGGTGACTATGCCACGCCGTTGCAGTTTCATGGGGCGAATTTGCAGATGCAACCGAACGGGGCTGGGCAAGGACAATGGCCCTGGATGCTCAAAACGCCGGATATCACGCTCTATGTATCGGGTGGTTCCTGGAATGGCATTGCTTCGGTGCGCTTGAGTTCACAATACCTGTGGAGTGTGCCAAGTCTGGTGGATGCGTTGGTAGAAGTGCAGGTGCTTCTCTATGACTTGTTGCAAGAGGAAGTGTACCTGCAAGTCTCGGCGATTGACCTGTGTGCGGATATTGCTGGGTGGTCAGATATTGACCAGTTAGATCGCGCGCGGCATTTTGTGACACGGGCGCGCAAACGCACGACCTATGCCACGCCTGATTGGGTTTATGATACCAGTTTGCAAGCGTATTCCTATGGGCATAGACAGACGGGCTTTGACTTCGGACGGGGGAAAAAAGGCAAAAGTGCGTTATCCTGTACCATTTATGATAAGACACGAGAAATCGAGCAGTCGGGCAAGGAATGGTTTTATGACCTGTGGCGTGTGCATGGCTGGTCTGAGGATGACGGGCCTGTGTGGCGTGTCGAGGTGAAATTTAAGCGGGAAGCTCTGCATGAGTTAGAGCAAGAAGGCGTGTTTCACGGTGTCGAAGATGCTTACCGTTTGCCTGATCTCCTGTCGGTGCTGTGGGCGTATGCGGTTGGTCAGGTAGAGGGTGGCCCTGATGGCTCGCCGGATGGATGGCTGCGTTGTGTGCAACCGACAAAGGATAAAAACCGTTCGCGCTGGCCGACGCATCCCGTGTGGAAGGTGGTACAGAGGGCGTTTTTGCAGTCTGATGGGACACCTGAGCAGTTTGGGAAGCTGGTGCGTAAGCGATGGGAAGAGCATCATGTCGAGAAAGGCATTGAGGCGGTGATGGGCTATGCGACCTCGTTGGCGGCCTGGGTTGGCAATGAGTTGGCTGAAGATGGGATAGACCTGTCGATGTTTCTGCATTGGCTAGCCGTGAAAGGGCAAGCCTATCTGGAGCGGACAGGTCGGGATTTTAGTGCGGAAGTGAGACGGAAGCGTGTGAAGTTAGGTTTGCAGACCCAGTGAATGGCAAGCTATTAGGTGGCTGATGGGAGGTGCCTATGGGTGAACATAAAAAGAAACAGTCAGAGTGGAAGTTGGTCAATGTGGATGATCTGCCTCCGGCTCCTGGGGTGGTTGAGGCTCGTGAGCAGTGGTTGAAAAAGCAGGTCTGGTGCTTGACGCCCTGGGGGCAATGGCGGCGTGGCAAAGTGACCTATATCGGCAACGATGGTTTCGTGGCGGTGACGGTCTATCAGAAAGGTACGCTAGGCATCGGGGTCGGCTTCTCTGTAGAGCAGATACCTCATGTGTTGAAGCTGGTTGAAAAGTAGAGGTCGTGTACATGGCTAGCTATTAGGGTTGGTTGGTGTGGTGATTGTCAAGAAGAGGTCAGGAGCAAGTATGACTGCTTCTGACCTTTTGCTGCTACTAAGTTGCCTTAGATGGAGGGGGATGGTGCTGATGAGCAAAAAGCAGGCTGATATAGGGTTACAATCGTCAAAGGGGTGGATAGTAGGTGGTAGTCAGCAAGGTCAAAGCCTTTCACCTGATGAGTTGGCTCTGTGCGCATTGTTGGCGCGTATCATGCAGCGTTGCATTGCTGAACGAGATGAACGTATAATGGTGTTGCTAGGTAGTAGTACGTCTGTTCAATCTACAGAAAGTGAGGCCATGCGTGAATCTGTGGCGTGATCGCTCCGAGGTTTCTGCTCCTGTTGTGGCTGGTTACGTTCGGCGTTCTAGCCATATGCAGGTTGATAACTTTAGTTTGGATGCTCAGAAACGTGCTATCACGGAAGAGTGTGTCCGTCGTCAATTGCCTGCGCCCATCTTTTATGAAGACGATGAGCGTAGTGCGCGTAGTGAGCAGATAGCAAAGCGTCCAGCTTTTAAACGATTGTTAGAAGATGTTCAGGCCGGTCGTGTGCAGGTGATTATGGTACATACGTTAGATCGCTGGTCACGCAATGTGATGGTCACGCTGCAAAGTTTCCGTATTCTGGCTGAGCAGCGAACAGCATTTGTTTCCCTGTCTGAACATATCGACTACTCGACGCCGGAAGGGAAGCTTCAACTGACTATTCTGGCGGCGTTTGCTGCCTACTTTTCCGACATGTTGGCAAAGCATACAAGTAAAGGAAAGGGCGAGCGTGCGGCGCAAGGACTCTATAATGGTGATATCCCTTTCGGGTATCGTCGTACTGGTGCGAAACTACCTCCTGAGCATAATCCTGATACTTTTCCTGGCCTGCGTATGATTGGTGAGATGCGTATGCTAGGAACGAGTGCAGAGAAGATCGCTGATGCGCTCAATGCTGCTGGCTATCGTACTGGAAGCAAGCGGTTTGGTGATCGGCTTTTCACCATTGATACGGTGAATGCGATTACACGCAATGAGTTTTATGCGGCCTTTGCACCTGGGGATGATCGTGGTACCATTGTCTATAAAGGACAACGCTATCGTGGTCAACATCCTGCGGCTTTTACCTACGAGGAATGGCAAAAGATACGTGCTGGTTCGCGGATGAATTATAATGCTCCTCACCGTACTGAACAGGCTCACTATATCTATGAGTTTTCTGGTTATATTGCCGATATTCATTGTGGGCTAACGCTGCGTTGTCAGGGTGCTGGGAAGAATCGGTACTACAAGGATGTAGCAAAAAAACGGCAGTTGCCGTGTCCGGCTGGCGGGTTTTTACAGGTGAGGATTGATGATGTACGATTACAGTTTGGTGAACTTCTGCAAGGGTTTCAGTTGCCGGATCACTGGCGTGAAGCGGTGCGTCGGAAGATGATCGAAGCGATGCAACAAGCTGGCTTAGATGTGCAAAGTGTCGAGCGAGAAAAAGAACGTCTCAAACTGAAACGTTCACGTATTCTCAAGCAGCATCGGGATGGTTATATTGATGATATGGAATTGCAGTCTGAGATGGCGGCGGTAGAGTTGGCATTGCGCAATTTAGAGGTGCCTGAGATGAATGGTCTGCGTCTGGATGACATTGTAGAAGCTGGTGAGCGATTACCTGGTATTGCAGCTTTGTGGGATGTGGCAACTCCTGAAGAGCGGCGTGAAATGGTGCTACTGATGCTTGAGCCGGGCGGATTATACTATGATCTGGAACTGAAGGAAATTGCAGCACTCAAACCGCGTCCAGCGTTTCTTCCTCTGATGCGGTTGATAGAAGGCTTCATTGAGTACAAAGAAGCCACCGGGACACTTGTCACGTCCAGGTGGCAACGGCGGAACCGACGGGTTCCCTCTACGCTCTCAGCAACGTGGATACTCTTTTCCCACCCTCAAAGCGTGCTGCGGGTAAAGCTTCAGCAGGTTTTGGAGATGTTAGAAAAAATGCCTGTTGCATTGCCGAAACGCCGTCCAGGCCCTGCAAAGCCACGGGTCTCAATTCCACGTGAAGAATGGCCCGCCGTGCTACGCCGCATAGAGCAGGGTGAAACATTGCGTGATGTTGCTAAGGTGTACAACACATCTTATGAGACGGTAAGACGTGTCTTAAAGACCTTGCAGTCCCCTCAAGGTTTGCAGTCCCCTCAAGGCGGGGCAGCCCCATGAAACGCGATTGCCTAACACTGCTATACGAATCGCTGCACTATGTTGCTAAGGCAATTGATTCAGCCCTGTTTATAAAGTCTTGTCATAAGCTGTTCTATCGGTTGGCTTGCATCTCTTGTGGCGATGACGGCTAGTTTTGTTTTTTCTAGTGCTTCTTCGATGAGGCGGTATAATTCCGCCTCATCATCTGCTATCATCTCTTTTGCTTGCTCTAAAAAAGCTTGTGTTTCAAATGCCCTACTATATGCTTGTGATGCATTGGTGTAAGCTGATTGAATGTCTTTTAGTAATGGATGAGACATCTGCATTTCTCCTTCCTTAAAAAAATATCTCTTTACCCATTCTGTACTTGCAGTCCCCTCAAGGCGGGGCAGTGCCATGAAACCAGACCTATGGCAAACAATACACGCTTATGTTTGTTCTTGCAGTCCCCTCAAGGCGGGGCAGTGCCATGAAACCAGCAACCGCTATACTGAATTAACGCATGAGAGAAAACTTGCAGTCCCCTCAAGGCGGGGCAGTGCCATGAAACAAGTTCAGAGCCTGGTGGCAGAGGCTAAGCAGAAGTACTTGCAGTCCCCTCAAGGCGGGGCAGTGCCATGAAACGCTATTTCTCCTGCTTTGATTGTGAATACACTCAACTTGCAGTCCCCTCAAGGCGGGGCAGTGCCATGAAACGATGACTATGACAGATACAGATAATGAGAATGGACGTTTCTTGCAGTCCCCTCAAGGCGGGGCAGTGCCATGAAACAATGTGCGTGAGATGCATACCAAGACAGCCGTTGGTAACTTGCAGTCCCCTCAAGGCGGGGCAGTGCCATGAAACTCCAATATTATGCTATACTACGTACATGAGGTCGGCTTGCAGTCCCCTCAAGGCGGGGCAGTGCCATGAAACCCTCTTGCTCGTACACGGACAGGCTCTGGAGCAGAACTTGCAGTCCCCTCAAGGCGGGGCAGTGCCATGAAACCTGCGTTGTCCAGATAGGTACTCCCAGTAGTCACATTTCTTGCAGTCCCCTCAAGGCGGGGCAGTGCCATGAAACACGTCTTCTGTCCCCAACTTCTCCCGTTCCCGTATGGTC
>DAOTVZ010000214.1:0-16217 GCA_034436045.1 Ktedonobacteraceae bacterium
TCTTCTCGCTCTCCGCTGCGAAGCGGTCGGGATCAAAACGCTCCGGCGCAGGAAAGTAATCCGGTCGGCGATGTAATACGTAAGGCGAAATAAACACTGTATCCATTTTCTGTAACTGACAGTCGCCAATCCTCATGTCATGAAGCGCCACTCTAGTAAAAGCATAGGCCGGTGGATAGAGCCGCATCACCTCTTTCAAAACGCGCAGGCAGTACGGCAACCGGGGCAAGTCGGCATAGGTCGGCGCGTGCCCCTGCAAGACAGTATCAACTTCCTGCTGCACCTTCGCGTAAATATCTGGATGCTGCATCAGCAAATACCATGTCCAGGTCAGCGCTGTGGCCGTTGTCTCGTGTCCGGCTCCAAAGAGCGTCACCGCCTCATCCATCACTTGTTCATCGCTCATCGCATTGCCATCTTCATCACGAGCATTAAGCAACAACGAGAGAAAATCATTGCGCTCCCGCCCCGAAGTCCGGCGCTCATCAATCATTTTTTGAATACGCTCGCGCAAAACAGCCGCCGCGCGCTTCGCTCGCAGATTGCCCGGTGTAGGCCAGCTATAAGGAGGCGAGATCAGCGATGAGATCCGTCTGGTAATCCGCTCAAGCACGGTTGCTATGGCAGAACCAATCTCATCGGCTTCGGTAAATACATCGGCGTCGAACAACACCTTGCCGACAATACTCATAGTCACGGCAGTCATGGCACGTTCAATATCCAGCTCATCTCCCTCGCTCCACTGCTTGGCCATTAGCTCACTATACGCAACCATTGTATCAGCATAGCTCATAATCTGGCGCGGCTGAAAGGCCGGATCCATCAATCTACGCTGCCTGCGATGAAACTCACCCTCGCTAACAAACAGGCCATTACCGATCACAGGCCGAAAGGCCTGGTGCAACACCTCTCCCTTATCAAAATCATCCGCGTGTTCAACCAGAATGCTGTGAACATATTCTGATGTGCTGAACATAATCGCTCGGAATAGCCCAAAGTGCATACCTGCAACATCACCGCATTCACGATACAGACGCAAGTAAAAACTCAGCCTGTCACGATCATGCTCCAGCCAGTTCCCTACCAGCGGCGCGCTCTTAATAAAGGGAATACTCTTTGGTGCAGATGTCGGCTGCGAAGTCGCAACGTCAGTAGCCATAATAACACTCCTTAATAACGGGCCTATCGAGCTGTTGTGCCACCATCAACCGGCAACACCTGACCGGTAATATAGCTCGCTCCCTCAGAGGCCAGAAATAAAACTGCTGGTGCCAGTTCACCGGGCCGACCAATACGCTTCATCGGTGTACTACTGGCAACCATCGCACCCGCACGCTCAATGATCGCCTCCGTCATGCGCGTTCTGAACATTCCTGGCGCAATACAGTTGACGCGAATCCCGCGTGTCGCCCATTCCACCGCCAGTGCACGTGTGAAATTAATAATCGCTGCCTTGCTGGCATTATAACCCACCGTGTTCAACTGCCCACCACTAAGGCCCGCTATAGAAGCAATGTTGATAATCACGCCCTTTTGACGCCCAAGCATGTGCCGTCCTACCTGTTGCGACATCAAAAACGTTCCAGTAATATTAGCATCAATGACCTGTTTCCAACGCTCTAAAGGCATCTCTTCAGCAGGCGCACCCCACGTTAAACCAGCGTTATTGACCAGAATATCGACCTTGCCACAGCTAGCCAGTACTTGCCGCACCGTTTGCTCGACAGAGGTGACATTCGCAACGTCACAAATCAGCGCATGAACGGTTACGCCCTGCGCTTTCAGCGACTGCTCGGCCTCGCGCAACCACTGCTCACGCCGAGCCGTAATCACCACAGTCGCACCAGCCGCGCCAAAAGCCTCCGCAATCTCCAGACCCAATCCGCGTGAGCCACCGGTGATGAGCGCAACCTCATCCTTGAAGTCAAAACTGACAGTACCCATAGAAGCCTCCCCTATCTGTATTCATCGCCTCATATTATATTCCAATCTTACAGCGCCTTGCTCAGACATTGGAAAACACAGACGTAGCATCAAAGTGAGCCATAAAGACAAAGCGCTATTTGCGCCGTCTAGTTCCCTCATGCTATCATTTGAGCAGTTATGAGTCTTGACTAGACCACGCAAAGGAGACTTGCCATAGTCAACAATATGGAAGGCATTCAATTTTCGATGGCCCCGGATGATCGCCAGCGCCTGGAAGGGCTACCCTGGCAAGAACGTCTGGAAACCTGGAAAGAGCATGGCGTACCGCTCCTGATGATCCGACGCGGCGAATCCCGCCACCCGGTAGTCTTTGTGGAGCGAGATGGCGCGCGCTATGCCATCAAAGAAACAACACCCCACATGGCAGAACGTGAAGTATATAACCTGCGCGCCATTGAACTGCGCGGCATCCCCACGTTGACCGCCGTTGGTACGGTCACTGTGCCCGCACCACCCATCGCGCTCGAAGTACCACAACTGGGAGGCATCCGCCAGTACATACGCGGAGATCGCGGCTATACCGTGACCCGCCTGGCACCCAGAGTCATCCCCCACTCAATCCTCTACCGCATCCCCTTCTCGAAAAGAACAAAAAGGCGCTTATTCTCTGCTATCGCCCTTCTGATACTAGAACTCCACGAGCATGGCGTCTACTGGGGCGATCCTTCACTGGCTAACGTCCTCATGCGCATTGACGGACGACGCATTCTGGCTATCATGGCCGATGCCGAAACCGCCGAACTCTTCCCCGAACCTATCAGCGAAGGCTTGCGCGAACAAGACCTGGCCTCTTTCGGCGAATCGTTGGCCTGGCAAGCTGAAGATTTACGTATCGCCCGCAATTTGCCTGAAGACACCCAATTGCTCAGTGAAGCCGATTTCCGCTATTTCCAGCGCCACTATTACTGGTTACGCCACGAGCATGCAGTGATTGCCACCGCTCCAAACTATCCTACCTTCTATCAGCTTCAACATTTCCTACAATCGCTCAACCGAGCCGGCTACTCCTTGCTCGGCGCAACCGGTCAGGCCCTGCGGCACTTTACTACCATCCGTCCCGGCTGGTACCAGCAACGTATCCATGACCTTTTGCATATCACTGTGCCGCGCCTCTATGCTCCCCGCTTCTATAACATGATCCTGGGCCATCAAGCTATTCTCAGCGAGAAAGAGAATCGTCCGGTAAGCATCGAAGAAGCCGCGCAAGACTGGTACGACCATTACCATTTACCGGCTATTCTCCTGTTACGCCGCCATCTGACCAGCGATCAAAACCCATTACAAGCCTATTTTGCCGTTTTAGATCATAAATGGAAGCTGAGCCAACAATTGGGCTACGAGGTACCTTTAGAGGACGCTATCATCGGTTGGTCGATGCAGCAAGCTGAAACCAGTAAACTGGGCGAAGTAGACCCGGCAGTAATCGCACGATGGTGGAGTGAGGTTGAGCCTGCCGCTGAAGCACTGGAGCCTCCACTGATCGAAGGAGAGCAATTAGAAAAGTTGCTTTCAACCGATGAGCGTCCCCTGGTGCGGCTTGAACAGGCAGAGTTGGAACAAAAATTGCCGGAAATACTGGAGAAGACAAACAACAATGCTTATGGCGAAGAAGAAAATGCGTAAACACTATGGCACCCAATGATGAGTGCCATAGCCTCTGCTCCTCCTACATGAGGACACTATTCTTCATCTGTAAGTAACAGTCCATCGCCTCCATCCTCTCCATCCTCAATATCCTCAACTCCTTCGATCTCACCGGACTTGAACGCTAGCATATTGCCACGAATCTGCTCCTCAATCGCAGAGGCCACATCGCTGTTCTGGCGCAAGAACTCTTTCGCATTCTCACGGCCCTGACCCAGACGAATATCGCCAACAGTAAACCACGCTCCACTCTTCTTCACAATACCCATCTCCAAACCCAGATCGATCAGGCCACCCTCACGCGAAATACCCTCGCTGTACATGATGTCAAATTCAGCGGTTTTAAACGGCGGAGCCACCTTGTTCTTGACGACACGAACACGAGTGCGGCTACCAACCACCTCCTGGCCTTGTTTGATCGAGTCAGTACGACGAATATCCAGGCGCACCGATGCGTAGAACTTGAGCGCTTTGCCACCAGCGGTCGTCTCAGGGCTGCCAAACATGACACCGACTTTGTCACGCAACTGGTTCGTGAAGATAACCGCCGTGTTTGAATTACTGATGGCAGCAGTTAGCTTACGCATCGCCTGACTCATCAGGCGGGCCTGTAGACCAACATGCGAGTCTCCCATCTCGCCTTCGATCTCAGCTCGTGGGGCCAGAGCAGCTACTGAGTCAACCACCACGACATCGACGGCATTGCTACGCACCAGCGCGTCCACTATCTCTAATGCCTGCTCACCGGTATCCGGCTGCGAGATCAGAAGATTGTTGATGTCAACACCACAACGCGCAGCGTAAGTAGGGTCGAGTGCATGTTCAGCATCAACGAAGGCGGCAAAACCCCCGGCGCGCTGCGCATTGGCAATCACATGCTGACACAGCGTCGTCTTACCTGAAGCCTCCGGCCCATAAATCTCGGTAATACGCCCTCTGGGAATGCCTCCTACGCCTAGCGCCAGGTCCAGCGCAATAGAGCCAGTAGGAATAACATCTACATGTACCTTGGCCGCCTCGCCCAGTTTCATAATCGCGCCCTTGCCGAAACGCCGCTCGATCTGCGACAACGCTAGCTCTATCGCTTTCTCCCGCTCGCTCATACCTGCGGTATTGGCATTGTTTGCCGCGGCTTTTTCTTTCTTACTCGTTGCCATTGTTTCCTTGCCAGATCAGGCAGTATTATCCCGTTCTGGCATCCTCCTTCTGAAACGCACTTCTTCCCTACACAGGAAAAAAACAGTTGTCGATGGTAAGCCCTCGCTGCATACTGTTCGCTTACGCAGCTTTGTGCTATGTTGCTTCTCCAGGAACATTCTTTGGCAAGGATGAAAAACCGGAAAACAGCCACTCTCCCTGACTGCTTTCGCCAAACTTAGAACAATAGTACCACAGGCATATAGCTCTGTCAAGCACAAAACAAACGATGCAACAACCGGTAGACCGTGCGCTAGAATTCTCGTCGCCCTTCAATGGCACGCCCAAGCGTGCCCTCATCCGCATACTCCAGTTCGCCGCCCATCGGCAAGCCCCGTGCCAGCGCCGTGATCCGCACATCGTCGCGCTTGAGTTCCTCGCGGATCGCCCTCTTGATGAAGGCCGCCGTCATATCCCCCTCCACTCCCGGATTGGTAGCTATCAGTACCTCGCGGATCGGCTCGTGTTCCAACCGCCTCAGCAGTTCATCAATACGTAAATCACGGCGTCCGATCCCATTGAGTGGAGAGAGCGCACCGTGTAGCACGTGATACAGCCCCTTGTACACACCCGTTTTCTCCAGCGCCAGCACATCAAGTGGTTCCTCGACTATACAGACCGTCTCCTGCTCACGCGCCGGATTGCTACAAATCTGGCACGGGTCGATATCGGTGATATTATAGCAACGAGAGCAGTAGACAATGCTCTCTTTCATGCGCATAATAGCCTCCGCTAACCGGCGTGATTGGTCAGCAGGACTACGTAACAGAAAGAAGGTCAGACGCTGCGCCGTTTTGACGCCGACCCCCGGTAGCTTTGAAAATTCTTCTATTAACGCTGCCACTGGTGGTGCGAGTTCGCTCATCTCTAAAACAATCCCGGTATCTTTATCCCGCCGGTGGCATTGCTGATCAGCTTCTGCTGCGCCTCTGTCGCTTTATCAAAGGCATCTTTGGCAGCCGCCTTCACCATTACCTCCAGCTCCTCAATGTCTTCGGCACTAAATGCTTCAGGGTCAATCTTAACATCCGTGATCTCAAATTTGCCTGTCATTGTAATTGTGACTGCTCCACCGCCCGCCGTACCCGTAAATTTACTCTTCTCCAGATCTTCCTGCATCTTGACTAGACGCTGCTGCATCTTCTGAATCTCACGCATGTTCATAAGAAGTAACGCTCCTTATTTTAACTGTATGTCCTTCACTTCCGCCTTGAAAATACGCATCACCTCCAACACTACAGGGTCACTCTTAGCGCGCTGTGTCACACGCTCTTGTCGGCTCTGCGGTACCTCCTGCTGCGCTGCGGACATCGTAGTAGTATTCTCTCTCACACTGTTCTTTCTGGCAAGTGCTTTTTCTGTACCATTCGTTTTTGAAGCAGTCTCCTGTTTATGCTCAGGCTGCCGCTTCGGCATCGTTGGGGCAGGTCTTGCTGCCTCACGTGTCTGCATCACTGACGGGTGGCTATGATTACCGACCGGTGGCCCTCCCGACAGGGAAACGTTGCGCATATTCACGCCATCCTGACCAAACGGTAGAATCTTCACGCTACATTCCTGATTCAGCTCCAGCTTAATTGCCCACTCCACCGCCTGACAGCGTTCTGGCTTCTGCATAGCACTATAGTGAAACTTAGAAGCAGGCTTCATTACCACCACAGGATGAGGCGCACCGGCTTCGATAGACACAACGCTGTAATCATTTAAGACAGCAGCAATCATCGGGCCATCCTTCTGATAGGTTCTGACCCGCCGTTTGATGCTGTCCCACTTTTCGCGCAACTGCGCCACTGTTAGAGAGAGTTCCTCTTCCTGCTCATCCTCACCGTCCTCAAACCCCTTAACATCACTCTTCTCTGGCACGGCGGAAGCAGATGAGCTAGACGATGCGAATGCAGTGGATACTCCGGGCGTTGCAACCTCCTCCGCCTCATCTTCATCATGAGTACTCATATCCTCCCAATCCGGCAAAGCATCATCGGTTGCAACAGATGGTACAGGTGTGGGTGTCGCTGTCACCGGCGTTGCCGGGGCAACCGGCGCAACAGGCGATACAGTACGCAACGGCTGAGAGCCATTTGTCGTAGGCTGGTGCGTCGGCTCCTGGCGCGATTGCGTTGGAGCTGGAGAAATAGTGGCTGGCACAGAGGCTACTGCAGGTGTAGAGGATGAAAGCACCTGATTAACACTCTGGCCTCCATTGACGCGGCGATGCAGCTCAATGCTGCTTAACAATGCCAGTTCCAGCGCGAGTTGCGGCGACCCCTGATTCTTCTGCATCAGGTCATTCAACGCAAAAATACGCGCGTATTCAGTTAGTTCATCCTGTGTGAAGTATTGCATCAACTCCCTGATGCCACGCACCTCGTCCTCAGTACGATCCATAATCGCCGCTACGTCAGCGCCCGCTTTCGCCAGCATGAGGCTGCGCCAGAAATCGGCAATCTGCGTATTGATCTGGCGCAGGTCTGCACCCGAATCGGCCAGCTCATGAATCAGGTGCAGACCAGCAGCACTCTCCAGATTGGCAACATGTGCAATAAACTTTTGCACAGCACGCGGGTCGGCTACCCCCAGCATAGCCTGCACCTGCTCCAGGCCAATCTCCTGACCGCAGTACGCGATAGCCTGATCGAGCAGACTCAACGCATCACGCATGCCACCAGCAGCCGCGCGGGCAATCAGCTCCGCCGCTCCTTGCTCCAGTTTGACCGCTTCCTGCGCAGCTACAAATTCGAGATGCTGCACAATCCGTTGCGTGGAAATACGCTTAAAATAGAATGGCTGACAACGTGAGATGACGGTCGGCAGCATCTTATGCACTTCAGTCGTCGCCAACACAAAGATCGCATGCTTAGGTGGCTCTTCCAGCGTCTTGAGCAAGGCGTTAAAAGCCTCGGTGGTCAACATGTGCGCTTCATCAAGAATATACACCTTATACTTGCCAGTCGCAGGGGGCACCATCACCTTGTCGCGCAACTCACGAATGCTATCGATGCCACGATTTGAGGCCGCGTCAATCTCAATCACGTTGAACGAGGTACCTGCCATAATCTCCCGACATTGCTGACATTCGTTACACGGCTCACCATCTTTGGGACACAGACAGTTAATCGTTTTCGCCAGCAGACGTGCGGTACTGGTCTTGCCCGTGCCGCGTGGACCGGTAAAGAGATAGGCGTGTGCGGGATTTCCATTTTTAAGCGCATTCTTCAGTGTACGAACAATCTCCTCCTGACCGACGAGGTCGGAGAACGTCTGCGAACGCCATTTGCGGTACAGCGATTGTGAGGCCATTGCTTCTGCCATCTCCCGTCGATGCGTTGGTAATGACGGGCCACGTCATCCAGAATCTCATTGAGCCGTATTCGGCTGCATTACAGACAAAAACCGATGTTCGCCCAGTCCTGCCGGTCAGCGTAATCAGGCTCCCCTGCGTCACCCAGAGAGGTCTGCTTACCGGTGCTTCCTCTCGGACCTGGCGGGGTTCGCAAACATCTGCCGCGCAGGACCCAATTACGCCGACCGACAGGACTGGAAGAACATCGGCCTTGTCCTACTCGCTATGTCCTTCACGGAACACCGCTATTATACACCTGTAGCATAGCACTGTCAATACGGTAAGAACAAACGACCACAAGCATCAGAGCGCGCTCGAGATGCGCCCTTACTATGAAAACGGCTATCGCCCCGCCGTATTATAGATAGCAGAGCATGCTTCGCACTTGCCTTTTCCCTTGCCTGCCCCCTTCTTAAAGGGTTGCTGATCATTTCAAAGTTGCTCTATACACTGTCAATGCAACCAGGTGTGAAACCTTTCATGCAGATAAGACGTGCTATCATATAGACGCTACATTAACAGCAGAAAGTGAGACATCCCTTATGACGCAATGGAGTCAGAAAGACCTTCATCCACATATGCATGTCTATACTTCCGACAATCACCCCGTAGGGCACATATCCCATCTTTACGAAGACTCTTTTGTTCTGCACAAAGGTACTCTTTTTGCAAAGGATCGCTATCTGCCCTACAGTCTCATCACCCTCGTGGATGGTGACGTGGTACATATCAAGCTGAATAGTGAGCAACTCCACGACAAAATGTGGGATATTCGTCCCGACTACGAATATCATTTAGGTGACCCGATACAATTAAACTATGATCGGGGACATGGTGTTCACGACCCGTTCGATGAAAATTCTCAGCAGTCCTGATCTCTATCCTTTATTGCCACCTATCGGCATCATAGTGGATAGACTGGTAATGAGCTTCCAATAAAGTTGGTACCAACTTTATTCATCTTAAAGTGAAATCACAGCGTATTACTTCATAGGATCGGCTATAAAGATAGGGTTAGAACCTGATCTAATATAAGGTGAATACCCGATGTCATGGCCATAGGCTTCTCATTTATAATGAGGGGGTAAAGCTTTAGGAGTAGTGCTTGCATCAGCATCAACAGGCTATGCCTGTTCGTGCTGACCACGAGGCCATGCGGAGTCCGACGCTGATTTTGTCGGCAATTTTCCTGAAGGGAGCGTGGAATCATGGCTATTGTCGAACCTGTCAATGATATTCGACGGGGGATGCTGACCTCCGATACCACCGATACATTTTCTTCTTTAACGACTGATTTCGAGGTCGAACTGGAAAGTGACCCGATCAGCGATATGCCTGTGCGCACCGCCGAGCCATTAGATACATTAGCGCCTATTCTCGAAGAGGAAGGCGATTCTTTACTCGTCGATGACGAGGATGTCCTGGAAGAACACAACACGCGCCCAGGAAGTAGTACCACACGCACGGTATCAGGCGCAGAAGATGCTTTTCAGAGCTACCTGCGCGATATTCGTGGCCTGGGCCTGCTGACCCACGAGGAAGAGAAAGAACTGGCCCGCCGCGCCGCCTCCGGTGACGCTGAAGCTCGCCGCCGCCTGATCGAGTCAAATTTACGCCTCGTCATTGCTATTGCCCGCCGCTATACCAGCACCGGCGTCCCTCTGATCGACCTGATTCAAGAAGGCAACCTGGGTCTGATGCGCGCGGCTGAGAAGTTCGATTACCAGCGCGGTTGCCACTTCGGCACTTATGCTACCTGGTGGATCCGCCAGGCTGTCAGTCGCGCCGCTGGCGAGCAGTCGCGCCTGATTCACCTGCCGGAACATGTCGCCACCCGTTTACGCAAAGTCCGCCGCGTGGCCGCCCAACTCTCCCAGGAAAATGGTCTCGATCCTCTGCCGGAACAGATTGCCGCCGCCTGTAATATCGATGTGAACGAAGTGATCGACCTCCTCGGCGTGATTGAACAACCCGTTTCGCTTGATGCTCCTGTCGATGATGATGCACGCTATTCTCTGGCCGATACACTTGAAGATAGTACTACTCCTGCTCCGGCGGATACAGCATCGCAACATCTGCTCGGCGAAGAGCTTCATCGCGCCCTGGCCCTACTCACACAACGCGAGCGCGCCGTCATCACCTTACGCTACGGCATCGGCGATGGTCGCAGCCGCACCCTGCTCGAAGTGGGCAAAGAACTCGGCATTTCCCGCGAGCGTGTACGCCAGCTTGAGGTGGTCGCGCTCATGAAATTACGTGGTATCAGCAACAACGCCTCTTTACGCGAATGTGTGTGATTATGGAAAAAGCGCAATACCTGTTTCCTCCAGGAGTGCGAACCTGATTTTAGCAGCTCGTACTCCTACTTTTTTGCCTCATCACCCATTTCTTCCCAACCATATGGCTAGCCCTTTCATTTAAATAGTTACATCCCCTCCTGCTTATTCGTAATAGCATAACGTGTATGCTATAACCTGTAGTATTATTCACGAGAGCAGCCATATGAATACATCAACAAACACCACCATCCGGCAGGACATTGTACATAGCCCCGCCTCACAACAACAAAGCCTCCTTGCAAAGTTGCTTGCTCAATGGGAACTTTTGCTCGTAATCGCTCTGGCGCTGGTCGCGCTCATACCTCGCATTATCCTGGCTACGCAACTCGATGTCGTTACCGACGAGATTGTCTATATTCTAGGTGGCAAAGTCTACTTGCCACTGCTCTTACACCTGAGTATTGGCAACAGAGGTTGGATGATTAATTATGAGCATCCACCCGTCGTCAAACTTCTCATCGGTACCTCGCTGGCAATCAATCACATTATTGGCCATCCCTTAAATGGCCTGCTCGCGGCACGCATTCCAAGCATCCTCGGCGGCACCGCCCTGGTTGTCATCATGTATCTGCTAGGCAGACGTCCCTTTGGGCACGTAGTCTCGTTGCTTGCAGCTCTGACCCTGGCCGTCAGCCCCTGGCTCGTTTATTTCAGTGCCCTCGCCTACCTCGACATGACTATGACGATGTTCGCAACCATCGCCGTACTGCTTATCTGGCATGCCATCTATCATCCCAAACTCTATCTACTCGTTGCCCTCTTCATCGGCCTGGGAGCGGCCAGCAAATATACTGCCGTGCTGGTTGTGCCCAGCATGTTCATCTTTACTGCTTATTACTTCTTCGTACTACGCTTCTACTTGCCAAAAGCACAACGCCCTCGCCTGCCCTGGCGCATGTGGATAGCGGCCATTATTGGCGCTCCACTGCTTTTCCTGCTCGCCGACCCGGCCATCTGGCCCAGTCCCATCGCATTGCTGCTTCACAGCTTTGATTTTGAATGGAACCACTCCATACACGGTCATCTTACCTTCCTGGCCGGTCAATACAGCACCCACGTTCCTCCCTGGTCTATCCTCTATATCCTGCTGGTCAAACTCAGCATCTTCGTCACCATTCCCGCCGCTTTTTTCGTCCTCTATGCGCTCGTACAACTGGTGCGCTTTCACTGGCGGCACGCCATCAGTGTCGAAGAGGCCAGCAGCATCGCTTTCCTGTTAATCTGGCTGGTTACTACCGCCGCCATGTTCAGCCTGCTCAACATCGTTGTCGGCACCCACTATGAACTGCCCGCCGCACCACCAACAGCCTTCGCAGGTGCGTTCGGCATGACAGTCCTCTGGCGCTATCGACGTGGCTCGCTCTTTGCCCCCACTAAAACTACCAACAACGCTGCTCCCGCAGCCGAACCAGCAATCTCACCCACTCCGACCACATCAACACTAGCAAGACCCCTGGCTCGCGCAAGATTCAACCCGGTCATCATGCTCATTGCTGTAGCCATGCTCCTGCTCATGGTGCTTCCACACCTCATCGGCCTGGTCACTATTCCTGATGCCGAAGGCTATACCAGCGAAATCTTTCAGGGTGAGAACAGTGCCCTCCAGGTGGCCTATCCCGGCTACCGCAACGCACTGATCTGGCTCAGTAACCATATCTCACCTGACCAGGGCCGTGTCTCTATTGGCCTTGTCGCTCTTGTCGATACACTCAGCGGGCAGGACGGTGTCTCGTGGTACAGTTACAACGAGGATTTTGTCCAACGCTACAAACTGGTCGAAGCCCATCCAACCGATGCAACCTTCCCATACGATTACCTGGTCTGGCCAATGCATCTCGTTCAGCGCGGCTACAAAATCCCCTCTAACTGGCGTACACACATCGTCCATATCATTATGGGCGGTAACACGATCTACTGTTTCATCATGGCACGCAATCCAGGAACAATCATAACGCAATCACAATAGAGAGCAAAAAATCAGCATTATGAAACGCGCACCCGTTCGTGACATTCTCTGGCTCTTTATAGTCACACGCCTGGCCCTGGTGCTTGTGACCTATATTGCCTATATTCTCTTAACCGCGCCGAAATATTCCTCGACCGGCGTCAACATACCTGCCCTGCTGACAACCTGGAATCATTGGGACGCCGCGCGCTACACCAGCATTGCCCAATACGGCTATAAGACAAAGTACGACCTGGCCTTTTTCCCACTTTTCCCATTACTGACGGCGCTGCTGGCCTATCCGTTCGGTCCTAACGGCTATCTGCCAGCAGCAACCCTCATTAGCAACGCCGCCCTGCTCGGCACACTGTTTCTTCTGTATCAACTGGCGGTCGAGGTAAGAGGAGAGCAGGTCGCCCGTCGCACATTGCTCTACCTGTGCATCTTTCCTACCGCCTTTTTCTTTTTCGCGCCCTACAACGAGTCGCTCTTCCTGTTCTTCGTCACCGCAGCCTTTCTGGCATTCCGGCGTCAACGCTGGTGGCTCGCCGGACTATTCGCTATGCTAGCAACACTAACGCGCTCCGCTGGCCTGCTGCTGGGCGCACCCTTCCTCTACGAAGTCTGGGCCAGCCAGATCAGCTTTACCAACTGGTCAGATCGGTTACACGCGCTACATAAATGCCTGCCCATCATGCTCATTCCCCTGGGTCTGGCTCTCTACTGCTTTTACTGCTGGCGTATCAGCGGTGATCCACTAGCCTTCGCTAGCGTCCAGTCACATTGGGGACGTTACCTGGACTGGCCCTGGAGCGGTCTGTTCAAACAGGCAGGCGAGTTCATCTGGCAACCTTTCGGCTCCTTTTTTGAGGTACACGACCTGCTCGATTTCAGCGCTACCATCGGCTTCATTGTGCTGGCCGTGCTGAGCTGGCGTCGCCTGCCCACCAGCTACAATCTATGGACAACCCTGCTCATCCTCTACGTGCTGATCAGCCCCTCCATCGCCAATATCGACCCCCTTGTCTCCAATCAACGTTTCTTTCTGGAGATGTTCCCCCTCTTTATCGTGCTGGCACAACTGAGCATCGAACGCCCTCACCTGCATCAAGGCTTACAGATTCTCTTCCCGATGCTGCTGGCAACATTAAGCATTCTTTTCCTGATGAACTCCTGGATGGTCTAGCACATGAGGAAGTCAAGGTAGGAATTGATTCATCGTGCCCACTTGCATGTATCGATATGCTTAGGAAATACAGACGCAGTGAACCAATCCCTACCTTGATTTTCCCTCATGCACAACTATCCTCTCTTTAGAAAACAAAGCGTCACGTTCAAAACGTCGTCTGGAGCAATAATACAGCAGGGCAATAATAAAGAGCAATAACAGTGTATTACGCAGAGCCACCACCGGAAAAAAGAGCGGAAGAGAGGGCACATTGACAAGCTTTGGCGTCATATTGTAGATGTATGGATAGATCCAGGTCGTCAAAGCACCGATAGCGCCCCAACTGAGCAACCATATGCGCCTGTCCTGCCCAACATAAGCCACAAAGGGTACCACCCAGATCAGGTACTGCGGGCTGAACACCTTACCTGTAAATATCACTATCAACAGTGTTAGCAGACATGAGGTGGCAAGATCGAGCTTGCCGCGCCACTGGAGCCAGTAGGTATATGCCAGACCCAGCAGCATAAGCAGCGTCCCCGCCACCGAAACCACTGGCGAGAGAGTACTCAGCACGTTGAGCGAACCAAAGCTAAAAACCGCTTTGAGCTTAAAACCGACAAAACTGAACAGCCAGAGCAGAGTGGCCGAAGCCGACTCAACCTGAATAGGTCTCTGCCCAAAGTAACCAAACGGCTCAAGCGTCCCCTCGACACAGAACAGCAGCGAAATCACCATAATCGCAGCACACACGCCGACAAAGGTACCCACTGGCAGGAGACGACGCCACGAGAAGCGCGACTCCCGTGACTCCTTCTGCTGTGCCAGGAAAAATGGCAACAGCAAGATAGCGGGATAGAACTTGAACATCGTTCCTAAAGCCAGGTAGACAAAAGCCCAATGCCAGCGTTTGCGCACCGCGCAGATCAGCGCCAGCAACGTTAAAGCAGAGGGAATAAGATCGAAACGCCCCTCGGCTGTTCCCCACGCCCCAACTACAAGATAGAAAGCATACGCAATAGCAGCGCGGCGCGAACGATGATATACCAGGAGATAATAGATAAAGACCGCTACCAGCGCCATCAGAACAGCGAAAGCTACCTGATACCAGTACGCAGGCACCAGAAGAGGCAGTGAAAAAGCAATCAAAGTGGGCCAGGGATACTCGTGTGGTAAAGCTTCAAAACGCGCATTGCCGTTCTGTGTAGCAACAAAACGGACAAGAAACGCCGGAAATCCCATATGCTGCATCATATTCACGATGTCATCTTGCAGTGGCGCTGGATTATGATAGATCGTAATAAAAGCGCATTGCTCGACCGGCAACTGGCGCAGTGCGGAAACCCCTCGCCAGAAAGCAAGTGCATAGCATTGATATTTGGCTGCGTCTGTAAAGATATTAAAAATTTGCCATGATGCCCCACAAAAAAGCAGCACACTCATCGCTATAACAATGAAGATATCCAACCGAGGCTTTGATAGAAAATACTCCTTCTGGGCAACAGCGGTCGATAACGATTTATCAGTTTGTACTTGCGTTTTCATTCTCTACAGCAAACCCACTATATACTGTTAGACAGACCACACTATTCTCTCAATACGAGAGAAAGCAAAGGAAGGTCACAACATTACCCTTCCCCAACCAATAGGGCAAAACTATCAGGACAAGAGCGCTCTCCTTGAAGCTGAGAGAGAATATAGAACTGTCGGGTCATTTTCTAGCTCTCCTGTAAGAAACTATGCTACAATAGCCAACCAGTAACAGAACTATTGTGTACGAGAAAAGGGAGTGAGTTGTATGACAACCCTCGTAGAAGGTCAGAGAATTGAACAGTATCGCGTAGTATCCTTTCTTGGCAGCAGCATTGCCGGCGAAGCTTACGAGGTTGAAGATACCAGGCTGCAACGCAAGGCCACGTTGAAGCTCCTCCATCCCTGGGCCAGATTACCAGAGATAGCACGCCGTCAATTCTTCCGTGAGATGCAGGGCATCAGCATGCTGAATCATCCCTCCATCGCCACTGTGCTAGACTACGGCGAGATGGATAACGCCCTCTACATCGCTCGTCGCTACGTCACCCCCGGCTCCCTCCTCGGCGCTGAGGGCCGTACCTGGTTCGCACCACCTTTGCCCATTACCGCCGCTATCCAATACACCCATCAACTGGCGCAGGGGCTTCAGTATATTCATGACCAGGGCTATCTGCACGGTTCACTCACTTTCTCGAATATCCTGGTCCTACGTAGCTCAAATCTTGATAAAGACCCGAATTTCGCACCTTTCTTGCTCTCCGATATAGGCACGACCCACTTCATTCGTCGCTTCGGCCAACCTCGCACGCCCTTCCAGCCGATCACCGCCGCCCCTGAACAATTCGGAGGTCACACTACAGCCGCCAGCGACCAGTACGCCCTGGCCGTGCTGCTCTATTTCTGGTTGACAGGGCAACTTCCCTTTGTCGGCACACCCGAAGAAATAGAGCAGTTGAAACTGACAGAAACACTTGTTTCGCCCCGCCAGTTCAATCCTGCTCTCACATTACAACAAGAAGGTATCATACGGCGCGCCCTCAGCGTCTTCCCTGATGAACGCTACCC
>DAOTVZ010000215.1:0-20528 GCA_034436045.1 Ktedonobacteraceae bacterium
ACCGGGCGACGCGGCCAGCATCACTTTCCTGTTCGACTTCCTGATCCAGACCCACGTCTGGCTGCGCGACTATCATATCAGGATCATTCCGTAGGAATGGGATTTATCCCGTCCGGCCTGTGGTTCGTGTTGCACTTGTGAAACATTGCTGTTCGCAATCGCGTTTCCCCACGCAAATCACACGATAACCTGGTTCGGACAGGATAACGAATTTTTCCCCCGAAACCGGCCATGACCTCATTCCGTAGGGGCGTGATTCATCACGCCCTGAGCGCGGCCCGACAGACGAACGAGTAGGGGCGTGCTTCATCACGCCAGGAGAGCGCCGAACGCCATATCCTAGATATTTTGCGAAGATTCGTTACAAAATGCGTTTGCCCAGAGCAGAGAGGATCAGTTCCACGGCCAGGCGCGCGGTGGCGTTCTCACGATCCAGGATGGCATTGACCTCAACCACGTCCATCGAAATGAGACGCTGGGAGGCGGCGATCAATTCCATTGCCAGATGCGCCTCGCGGTAGCTCAGGCCACCGCGCACGGCGGTGCCGACACCGGGGGCTTCACCGGGATCGAGGGCATCCATATCAAGGCTGAGATGGATGGGGTTATTGTGCTGGCTGGCGATAGCGACGGCGCGGCGCATGATCTCCGAGATGCCAAACTCGTCGATCTCGGACATTGTGAAGACATGGATTTTATGCGTGCGCAATAGCTCTTGCTCACCCGCATCGAGATCGCGCACGCCAACAATCACAATCGTATCCTTATTCAACTTTGGCCCCCAGCCATCGATATGCGTAAGCTGCTGGTTGCCCAGACCGGCCAGGGCGGCCAGCACCATACCGTGAATGTTGCCTGATGGCGTGGTATCCTCCGTGTTAAAATCGCCATGCGCATCCACCCAGATCACTCCTACATCGCGGTGCTGGCGGGCCACGCCGCTGATGCTGCCCAGGGCGATACTATGATCACCGCCCAGAATCAAGGGGAACTCGCCCGCCTGCAACGTCTCGCTGACAATCTGTGAGAGTTCTTCAGCGGCCTTGACGATAGGTTCGAGGTATTTCAGGTGTGGGTTGCCGACCGGATGGCTCTCCGGCTGCGGGATCATAATATTGCCCTGGTCTCTCACTGTATGACCGAGGCGCTGTAGATGTTCACTCAAATTGGCATAGCGGATAGCGCTTGGACCAATGTCCACGCCACGCCGGTCTGCACCCAGGTCCATAGGCGCACCAATAATACGAATACGCATCAATTATTCCTCCTGTTCCCCATTGAACAGCTTGTATTTCGTTTCTCTCATAGCTTCATTATAGCGAGTGAAGAAACGATAGACAAGGGAAGGGGGGATCTGCGAGACACGGAAGAAGCGGTCACAGCCGCACGGGTGTCGCTGTGACCGCTTCTTCCGTGTCTCGCAGCCTCTATATTTATATTATTTTATTACCAGCCGCCGTAGCCGATGACATCGGTACCGCCCACTGTGGGGAAGGCCGAGCCAGCGGTGTTGAAGTACATTGGACGCTCGGCCACAAATTTGGCCCCGTTCAACGTCTGCACCGTCATCGAGACTTCGTAGCCGCGATGATCATCGCCGGGTAGCACCATCTTGGTGAGGACGAGATTGGTGATGTCGATAGTAGCGCGGGTACTGGCTCCGACCGGCACAGAGACGCTATAGACCCGTCCGTAGCCGTTGACCATCGTAATCACAATCGTCTCAGCCGTTGTGGTTGGATTCTGCAATGTGAGCCACTCGTTATAGCCGACATTACTATAGCCCTCGGCGAAGGTATAGGACTTGCCGATGAGCGAAGCGGGCAGGCCTGTGACCTCGGTGCCGCCGGTCGCAGTCATTCTGCCGCGTGGCAGTGTGTGCGCATAGCTGAAGTACAGTTCGCGCGAGACAACGATGCCGGGGCCGCTAGAAAGCACATCCGCCGAGACTTCGTTGGAAGCCGCGCCAACGCCATTGACATTGACGTTCCAGATCACCTGTGACATCGAGGGCACCGAAACGGTGAAGTTATGCTTTGCGCCGTTGATATATTCCAGCGAAATGGTAACGTTGGCAGTGCCTTTGGTGGCGCTGCTATCCAGGTTAGCGATGACCAGATTCTCCTGCGTTGCGCCGCCAGAGGGGCTTTGACCGGCATAGCCTTCGGCGAAGTAGTATTCCGGCTGAAGCGAGCCAGCGCCGATGACAGAGGCAGCTCCGGTAACATTACCGGCAATGCCACCGTTAATATTCTGGAAGTAGGTCGGGCGCTCAATCACCACCGGCTGGGTGGAAGTGACCACCGCCGCGACATGGGTGGGCAGGTTAGTGAGCGCGCCGGGGGCAATAGTGCCGCGCGCGCCAGCCGCCACTGTGGTCGTCTGGACGCCGACCTGTTGCCCGTTGGCATAGTAGGTGGCTGTGACCGTAGCGGTCTGGCCACCGGGCGGATTGAGAATGGTGATATAGGAAGAGTAACCGTTGCCGCTGGGCACGTCGGCAAAGTAGAAATTCGTCGCCGTGTGGGTGGCACCCATCACGTCGGTGCCGCTCTGGTCGCCGTGATAGTTAAAGTACATCGGGCGCTCGGCTACGACGCCGAAGCACGAAGAGATAGGATCGTTTTGCACGATAGTGGCGACAGATTTCCCTGTCGCGCTCGTGGCCGGTGTGCCCAGGTCATTATTCACCGATTCGGTCACACGGCTGGCCGGTGGAATGGTGCGGCGCACTACGACCGGATTGCCCTGCTCCAGCAGGTATGTGATGTCCACGATACACTGGTTGGCCGGGTCAGGGTTGCCAATGGTCAGGAACTCCTCAAAGTTGCCGCCGACACGTCCCTCGGCAAAGAACCAGCTTCTGGCAATGGGGCCGGGTGGATAGGTGGTCGGTGGAGGCGGTAGCGCTGTACCGGCTGGAATAAAGCCAACCTCGAAGGCAAACTCCTCAGTGAAGTAGACATTACCGCTGCCATCCACAACCAGACCGTCGTGAGTGTGGGCGCTACCACTGAAGACGGTGTAGGTGACACCGGCAATAGAACCAGGTGTATTGCAGTCGTTGTTGTAAGTCTTGGGATCGAGATAGCCGACGCGCGCGTTCTGCGAGTCGTCGAACCAGACATAGCCGGTCGTGTTATCAACACCGATGCCGGAGATATGTGGATTATTAACACTGTTAGAAACACAGTACAAGTTGACCGGCGCGTTGGCTGCTGTACCTGCTACTTCGCCGATTTGTCCGCCAAAGCCAGTGCTAAACCAGGCGTTGCCGCTTTTATCAACCGTAATCAGGTGTGGCGTGGTGAATGCCGGTCCCTGAAAGGTATGCTCGGTAATGCTGGGTGAGCTGGCGGCGGTGAAGCTGCCAACGGAGTCAATCTTGTTTTCGGTGAACCAGATCGTCACACCATCGGGAGCCACCGCGATGCCGTAGGGGGCCGTACCCTTTGTCGGCGTGGGCGTTTCAGTGGCAGTATGGGTAGTGGTGTTGAATTCGCCGATGGCGCTGGTGCCAAAATCGGTATACCAGAGGTTGCCGTTTTTGTCGAAGACCAGATCGACAGGAATGGCACCGGTAGCCGTCAGCTTCCACTCATTCCATGTGCCGGGCGGCGTAAATTCACCAATCGCCCCATTAGTGGGATCGGTGAACCAGACATTGCCATTATTGACGGTTAGAAGGAATGGATTATAAGATGCCGGGGCCGGTGGGACGTAGTCGGCCACTTTGGCCATTGTTGAAGCGTTATATTCAGCAATGAGTCCCGCCGGTATTGCCGTTCCTCCTGGTTGGAGAATACAGTTCGGGTTGCCGTCGCAGTTTGGCTCGGCCACCCACAGATTGCCGCTACCATCCAGTGCCACCCCCCAGGGAAGGTCTGTAGTGGAGGCAAAGGTGATACCGGCCGCATGGGCTTTTGATGGCGGGGTATGGATGACGGAGAAGGCCACCGCCAGGCCACCAACCAGCACGCACAGCACCAGCCCCATGCTGATCAGCATCTTTGTGCGTTTGCTCGCTACTCTGCGCATTGTGTTTAAACCACTCTTTTCCATGCAAATTTCAACTCCATTCGTAGTATTAGCTATGACAAGTTCACTACTCCTGGCTTAGACAAATAAAAAGACTCCATACAATCATTGACAATTGCATACGTCAGCATGACATATTTTGAAACAAGAAGGCCGACGGGCATAATACCCACAGCCGAATGCTGAGACAGCCTTTTCCGGTTCTACCCACCAGCCAGATTTTCCTTTGTGTCTAACATAACGAGACATATTGATAAGCATCACTATAAAAGAGCTTGCTGGCGCATTTTTCCTATCCGTCCTGACTTTGGGGAAGAGAGTGAGGAGATGAGGGGTGTAAGTAATCAATAAAAGTGAGCCATGTTTACAAACCCCTGCACACAGGAGTGGTCATCTGCCTGTGCAGGAGCGAAACACGGCCCACTATGAATGGCGTTGCGCAACGCCATGAAACATCTCTGGATACGCAATAATTATACACGATATTTGTCGAAATTGGAAGGGGCGTATTCCCCTGGATCCCCATCCTTTAGAGAGATGTTGGTGGTCGGTAGAGGGGCGTCATGCATGACGCCCCTCCACCCATTTCCCCCGCAAGGATAGAGAGCCATTTCCCTAATCCGCCAGTGCGCTCTCGCCCCTCTCTCCAGAGACAAGCATACTGCGGCGTTTAAAGCCGAACCAGTAGATGGCCCCGACGACGAAGAGAACGATGAGCGAGAACTCGAAGATAGGCATGCCGCCGAGAATAGGAATGCTCGACCATGAAGGGAACGCTGTCTCCATCGTCGGGTTGGTGTAGATATTGCGTAGGCCGCCAAACCACAGAAAATTAATGATCATCAAGCCACCGTAGATCAGAGCCAGAATGTTAATCGGCATGCCCAGGCGGCCCAGCGAGAACGGCGTCTTTGTGCGGGGCCAACCCTTGAGACGCGCGTTGAGTGAGGCTACGTTGTTCAGGAAGTAGGATAGGTAGATCAGCCCCGTCGCGCCCGTTACCAGCACGCCAATGGCCTGGCTGACCAGGAAAGGCAGAGCGGAGAGAACGCACACAGCGACACCCGCCCACAGCGGTGTCTGGAACGTCGGGTTGACGCGGCCCCAGAGCCGTCCAAAGGGCAGACGTCCATCGCGGCCCATCGAGAACATCAGGCGGATGGTGGCCGATTGGATGGCCAGCGCGCAGACACAGACGGCGATAAAGACCACAAAGAGATAGACATTGCCCCAGAAAGAACCTAGCGCGTTCTGAATGATCTGTGGCAGCGCATCCAGGTAATTCGAGCCTTGCGCGATAGCCTCGATCTTATCGTAGTTCTGGATAGAGAGCAGCGTGCCACCCAGGAAGAGGAAACCGGCGATAGAGGAGAGGCCGAGCGACCAGAGGATACCGCGCGGCGCATTACGCTGCGGATTCTTCGTCTCCTCGCCCAGCGTGCCGGCGGTATCGAAACCGTAGATGACGAAGAGCGACATGAAGAGTGCGGCCAGGAAGGCCCCGAAGTAGCCGAAACCAAAGCCCGGCGTCCAGGGCTGTGCAGGCTGCGCGGGCGTGCTGCCGGAAGCCGGTACCGCCGCTTGCAGGTCATGGTGTGGCCCGGTAAAAAGGAAACTCAAGGGCTGGTGATGGTGGAAAATGAGCAGAATGAGCGCAAAACCGATCATGCCGATCAGTTCAGCGGCGACACCAATATTATTGATTATCGACACCAGACGCACTCCGGCCACATTGATGATAGTGCCGACGATGATCACCACCAGCGCGATGAAGACGGCGTTCGGCAGACCCAGGATCGTTGCCGGAATAGAGGGAAAAATTGCCAGCAGTGGAATGGGCACTGTGTAGGCAACGGCAGTAATCGTCAGAATGCCCGCGAAGAAGTAGACCCAACCAGTAAACCAGCCCAGCGTAGGGCCGGAGAGCCGCCTGCTCCACTGGTAGATAGAACCGGCGATGGGGAAATGCGAGGATAGTTCAGCGAAGTTGAGCGCGACCAGAAACTGCCCGATAGCCACAATAGGCCATGTCCAGAAGAAGGCGGGGCCGCCCGCTGCCAGACCGAGATAGAAGAGGGAGAAGGTGCCGGTCGAAACCGAAATGTAGGAGAAGGCGACCGCGAAATTGGAGAGGAAGCCCAGCGTGCGCTGAAGTTCCTGTTTGTAGCCCAATCGTTGCAATAACGCCCTGTCCTGTTCTTCTTGTGAAAGATTGCTCTGCGCCATGTTTGGACGCCTCCTGCGATTTTCGCACGCTGTTTCAGAAATTTCTTTGCTTTTTCGTGCCAGAAAAAGCAGAATCCTTCTGAAATCTTTAAACTCTGCCTTGTGAGCAAGTGTACCATAGAAATCAGCAGTTAAGCAAGGCAGGAGCGTATGCAAATCATACCGTTGTGGGGATATGCTTGATCACGTCTACTACACGGTTGATCGCGCGTAAACGAATAATAATCCATCCCCGTTCGTATCTCCTCTCTCCCGGCATGACAAGGATGGATTGTTCTACGCTTCCAGGCAATCAATCGCGCGGTGGATGTAATCAAACATATTCCAACAGGAAGGGATATTGCCGATTTTAGTCGGAAAAATTCATTACCCCTTCCCCACGCCGATTGAGGTTATTCAAATGTATAGTTATTAAAGCGGCTCTACGCGCAGGATGGGGTCGCCTTTCTGCACCACCTCGCCGCTCTGGGCCAGAATGGCAATGACGCGACCGGAGACATCGGCCTGCACCTCGTTGAAGATTTTCATGGCCTCGATCAGCGCCACTACCTGCCCGACCTGCACAGTATCTCCGACGTTGACGAAGGGTGGCGTGGAAGGCGAGGACGAGGCGTAGTAGACGCCCGTGAATGGGGCCACAATGGCCACTCCCTCGCTGCGCTTGGGAGCCGATGCGCCTGTTGAGGGAGCGAGGGCGGCAACAGCTACCTGCGCCTGCGGTGCGGCAACCATGACCACGCCCGGCTGGCGGCGAATGACGATCTCCATGCCCGCTTCGCTCAACTCCAGTTCGCCAATCGAGCTACCTTCCAACACCTGAATGAGACCCTCGACGCGCTCTAGCCACGAAAACTTTTTCTCTCTGTCCATTGCGTTCTTCTAATACCTACTCTGTATAGCGCTTAAATATCAGGCATGTGTTATGCCCGCCAAAGCCCATTACGTTTGACATGGCAACATTCACCGTCGCGTGGCGCGCCTCGTTGGGCACATAGTCCAGGTCGCACTCCGGGTCGGGATGGTGCAGGTTGATAGTCGGCGGCACGATGCCCGTCAGGATACTCTGAATAGAGATCACGGCCTCAACCGCTCCCGCCGCTCCCAGCGTATGGCCGGTCATCGACTTGGTGGAGCTAACCAGCAGCTTATAGGCATGTTCGCCGAAGACAGTCTTGATGGCTTTCGTCTCGTTGCTGTCATTATAGGGGGTCGAGGTGCCGTGCGCGTTGATATAATCCACCTGCTCAGGCTTCAGTCCGGCCTTTTGCAGCGCCCGTCGCATAGCACGCGCCAGCCCTTCACCGGCGGGAGCAGGCTCGGTAATGTGGTGCGCGTCCGAGGTGCAGCCGTAGCCGACCAGTTCGGCCAGGATGGTTGCGCCGCGCGCCCTGGCGAAGTCCAGGTCTTCCAGGATCAGTGTGGCAGAGCCTTCGCCCATCACGAAGCCGTCGCGTGTGGCATCGAAGGGACGGCTGGCCCCCTGGGGGTCGTCGTTGCGCCGCGAGAGCGCGTGCATATTATCGAAGGCCGCCATGGCAATAGGTGTGATCGCCACCTCCGTGCCACCCGCGATCATGACTTTCGCGTCGCCACGCCGGATGGTCTCCCACGCCTCGCCAATCGTGTTGCCACTGGTGGCACAGGCCGAGACGGCGGCCCAGTTAGGTCCTTTCGCACCAGTTACGATGGAGACAATGCCGGGTGCTCCGTCAATAATCATCATATTGATAAAAAAGGGACTGATGCGGTCAGGGCCGCGTGTGTACAAAACCTGAAATTGTTCATGTAACGTGATCAGGCCGCCAATGCCGCTGCCGATGTAGACGCCAACATCCTCGGCAATGTCGCCGGTAATCGCAAGCTTCGCCTGGGCCAGCGCCTGTTTGGTCGTTGCGATAGCCGCTTGCTCGTAAGGATCGGTGCGGCGTATCTCCTTGCGATCCATATAGAGCGCGGGATCGAAATTTTTTAGTTCGCCACCAAAGTGTATGCGGTGCTGGCTGGTGTCGTAGCGCGTAATCTCGCCGATCCCGGATTTGCCCTGACATAGTGCGTCCCAGTTGGTCGCCAGGTCGTTACCCAGCGAGGTAATCAATCCCATTCCGGTTACAACTACACGAGACATCGAGTTACCTCCTGTACTTCGTCTCTTATATGCCCAACGCCACAGCTTCGTCTTGCAGGAAGCGGGTATAGGTATCACCACTGATAAAGCCTGGATGCTTCAACAGGCGCTGATGGAACGGGATGGTGGTTGGGACACCCTCGATCTCGTATTCCTCCAGCGCGCGTTGCATACGGGCAATGGCCTCGTCGCGCGTCGGTGCCCACACAATCAATTTTGCCAGCAGCGAGTCGTAGTGCGGCGGAATCTCGTAGCCGGTAAACAGATGGCTATCTACGCGCACGCCTGGGCCACCGGGAGGCAGATAGCGCTCGATCACACCCGTCTGCGGACGAAAATCGGCATCAGCATCCTCGGCGGTGATGCGACACTCGATGGCATGCCCCCGGAAAGTGACATCGCTCTGCTGCAATTCTAGTGGTAGCCCCGCCGCGATGCGTATCTGCTCCTTTACTATATCGACGCTCGTGACCAGTTCGGTGACGGGATGCTCGACCTGCAAGCGCGTATTCATCTCCATAAAGTAATAACGATTCTGCTCATCAACCAGAAATTCCAGCGTGCCCGCGTTGCGATAGCCGACCTTCTGCACGGCTTTAATAGCCTTCATGCCAATCTCGCTGCGCACCTTCGCGGGCAGAATCGGGCTGGGCGACTCCTCCAGCAGTTTCTGATTACGACGCTGGCAGGAGCAGTTGCGCTCGCCCAGGTGGACACCGTGCCCCTTCTGATCGACCAGCACCTGTATCTCGACATGGCGCGCACGCTCAAGATAGCGTTCAAAATAGATACCATCATCCCGAAACGCCTCACGCGCCTCGTTCTGTGCAAGAGGGAAGAGACGCTCAAGCTCCTCGGCGCTGCGGATCAGGCGAATGCCGCGCCCGCCGCCGCCCGCTGCGGCTTTGAGCATGACCGGGTAGCCGATCTGACGCGCCGCGTCCAGGGCATCGGCCACCGTATGAACGACGGAACTGCCGGGAAGTGTGGGCAGACCGGCCTTGCTCATCGCCTCGCGTGCCGACACCTTGTCGCCCATGATCGCCATGACACTGGCAGTTGGGCCGATGAAGGTGATGTTGACATCGGCACAAATTTCCGCAAAGCTGGTGTTCTCCGACAGGAAGCCGTAGCCGGGATGGATAGCCTCCGCGTTGGAGATCAACGCTGCGCTGATGATATTGGGAATGTTCAAATAACTTTTGCTGCTCGGCCCTGGCCCGATGCAGATGCGCTCATCCGCCATGCGCACGGGAAGCGAATTGCGGTCGGCCTCGGAGTGGACGATCACGCTGCGAATGCCCATTTCCCGGCAGGCGCGGATGATACGCAGCGCGATTTCACCGCGATTAGCAATCAAAATCTTACGAAACATACCTTATTATAGCCACAGATAGGGCCGTATCATGGGGATATCACTACATCAGTGATATCTGGTGGGTATCACCGCTCCCTGGCCCCATCCTACCTTGCTCCTCTCGCCATGAAGTTCTCTTATGGGGTTTTGCCAAGCATTATATCATATCCGGTCTATAAAACTAGCAGCAAGCGGGGCAGCCGCCAGGGGAATACTCGGCCCGCTTGCCATCGTTCAATCAGAACATCCCCCAATGCGAAAAGTGCAACGCGCCGCGCTATTCTGACGTGCTTTGGTTAGAAAATGTCGTGCCTGTTTACTGTCTTCAGGAGATTTATCATGGCAAACGAAGAACTGCTCGCTGTACTGCGCCAGGGCGTTGCTACATGGAATGCGTGGCGCGCAGAACATCACGTGTTCTGGCCCGACCTGTATTGTGCCGAGTTGAGCAGGGTCGATCTGCGCGGAGCCGATCTGAAGAAGACGATGCTTTGTAAGGCAAATCTGCAAGACGCCGACCTGAGCGGAGCCAATCTGTTCAAATCTAACCTGATCGGGGCCAATTTGCGCAAAGCGAATTTGAGTGGCGCTAACCTCAGCGAGACGGCCCTCGTGCGGGCCAACCTCAGCTATGCCTGTCTCAAAGAAGCGAATTTGAGTGGCGCTACGCTATTTCACGCCGACCTCAATCATGCTCAATTAGATGGAGCCTGCCTCTATAACGCCATTCTCATTCAGGCTAACCTGTATGATGCGAGTATGGCCGGGGCAATATGGCATGAGGTCGATCTGAGTGAAGCTGACCTGCATGAAACCGACCTGCATGGCTCCGAGATGCCCGAAGTCTACCTACTCTTCGCCAACCTGCATGATGCCGACCTACAGCAAGCCAACCTGAGCGGGGCGCACCTGCTCTTCGCCGATCTGAGCTACGCCCATTTGAGCAAAGCTAACTTGAGCGACGCCAATTTGACCGAGGCTCACTTGCACGGAGCTACGCTCGACGAGGCCAATTTGAGCGGCGCGAACCTCAGCAAAGCCGATCTCACCCACGCACGTCTGCTTGGCGCAAACCTGAGTGGAGCCAATTTGCGCTGCGCTGATCTGCGCGATGCCGATGTCACCGGCGCTCACCTGTTCATGGTGAACCTGGAAGGGGCCAATATCACCGGCGCGAAGTTTCCAGCAGAATTTAGCCAGCCGAACCGTAAATGATTGCACTCCTTGCAACCATTTGACACTCCCCCCTGCTTCCTGGGTGTCCGTCAGATTTTTGCATGGTACGTGGCAAGCAGGGCGATCCTTGCAGTCGCCCTGCCCCCTCGTGCCACAATTTGACGTTCATCCCTGCTTCCCCGTTCATTAGACACGCCTAATTGCCACATGCTATACTCTGACAAGAGCATTAATCTTGGTTCCACCCACGTCATCGTCAATGGAGATAATAGTAAATGACTACCAGTGAACGTAGTTCGCAAGAACAGGAAATTCGTAGTCCGCAGACGACGCAGGAGAAGATTGCGTATCTCCAGCACCTCAAGGCCGAGGCCATGCTGGGCGGTGGTGAGAAGCGCATCGAGGCGCAGCACCAGAAGGGCAAGTTGACCGCGCGCGAGCGCATCGATCTCTTGCTTGACCCCGATACATTCAATGAACTGGATATGTTCGTCACCCATCGCTCGACCGACTTCGGCCTGGATGAACAGAAGATACTCGGTGATGGCGTCGTGACCGGCTATGGACAGATCGACGGGCGTTTAGTATACGTCTTCTCGCAGGACTTCACCGTCTTTGGCGGCTCGCTCTCCGAGGCCCACGCTGAGAAAATCTGCAAGATTATGGACCTGGCAATGAAGAACGGCGCGCCCATCATCGGTCTGAACGACTCCGGCGGCGCGCGTATTCAGGAAGGGGTGGTGAGCCTGGGGGCCTACGCCGATATTTTTCTGCGCAACACTCTGGCTTCCGGCGTCGTGCCACAGATTTCGGCCATCATGGGGCCGTGCGCGGGCGGGGCCGTCTATTCCCCCGCCATCACCGACTTCATCTTCATGGTTGAAGAGACCAGCTACATGTTTGTCACCGGCCCCAACGTCCTCAAAACCGTCACACACGAAGATGTCACTTTTGAGCAACTGGGCGGCGCGCGCGTCCACAACAGCATCAGCGGTGTTGCGCACTTTTCCTGCCCCAACGAACCCGAATGTATTCGCATGATCCGCCAGCTTATCAGCTACATCCCCTCGAACAATCTTGATGATCCCCCGCGCATCACGCCGAAAGACTCGCCGCGCCGCGCCGAGGCGGCGCTGGACAGCATCATTCCCGACAACCCCAGCAAGCCCTACGACATGATCGAGGTCATCAAACTGGTCGTGGATGATGGCGAGTTCTTCGAGGTGCAGGAGCATTTCGCCAAAAATATCATCGTCGGCTTCGCCCGCCTCAACGGCCGCTCCGTCGGCATTGTCGCGCAGCAACCGCGTGTGCTAGCGGGCGTGCTGGATATCAATTCATCAGATAAGGCCGCGCGTTTCGTGCGCTTCTGCGACTGTTTCAACATTCCCATCATCACCTTCGAGGACGTGCCCGGCTTCCTGCCCGGCGTGGGTCAGGAACATGGCGGCATCATCCGGCATGGCGCTAAACTGCTCTTCGCCTACTGCGAGGCCACCGTGCCCAAGATCACCGTCATCACGCGCAAAGCCTATGGCGGCGCGTATGATGTTATGAGCAGCAAGCACGTGCGCGGCGACATCAACTACGCCTGGCCAACCGCCGAGATCGCTGTTATGGGTGCCGAGGGGGCCGTCAATATCCTTTTCAGAGACGAGATTGCCCAGGCCGCAGACCCGGAGCAGCGCCGCAAAGAACTCATCGCCGAGTACACCGAGAAGTTTGCCAATCCCTACATCGCCGCCAGTCGTGGCTACATTGACGAGGTGATTGAGCCGCACAGCACGCGCTTCAAGCTGATTAGCGCGCTTGAAATGCTCAAAAACAAACGCGACAGCAACCCACCCAAAAAGCACAGTAATATCCCTCTATAGGATCTTTTTGCATAAAGCGACGACGTGGCGCGAACACGTTTAGCGTGTCTTGCTGCATCATCGCTTTATGATGATAAATTCTTTAATGGGGATGTTCTAATAATTCTAGCAGGACACCATTGGTACCCTTTGGATGGATGAAGATGGCACGTCCCTCGGCGGCAGTGCGTGGTGTTTGATCCAGCACGGGCACGTCCTTCTCTTGTAGCTCGACCAGCGCCGCTTCAATATTCTCGACCTCCAGACAAATGTGGTGCAAGCCCTCGCCGCGCTTTTCCAGGAATTTCAGCAGGCTTGTATTGGTGCTGCTCGGCTCGACCAGTTCGATCTCGCTGCCGCCGGGGCCGCCCAGCGGTAGAAAAGCAATACGTACCTGTTCGGTCGGCACCTCTTTAATCTCGCTCGGCTCAATCCCCAGCGTGTCGCGGTAGAAAGCTAGCGCTTGCTCGATATTGCGTACAATAATTGCCACATGATCGATACGTTTGGGCATAGATTTCTCCATCGGATACGATCTCTCGGATGAGAGCAACCTCCGTCCCTACGGGCGGGATCAACCACGCCCCTACGATTTCTCGACGCAGGGGACAAGATGAAACGTATCCTGCCTCAGATGATGAGGTACTATGGTGAGAACACCGACGCTGCGTTGAATCGAACTCGTCAGCGTGCGCAAGGCCATCAGGGCACTGATGCGCGTGTTTTCGTCGTAGTGCAGCGTTTCTGCCGCCAGCTCGAACTCCGCCTGTGTCAATACCTCGCAGCTCAGGTCCGGTTTGATCAGGATGCTCAAATCCAGGTCAACGTAGCTCAAGCGATCCAGCCCTATGGTCGGCGGCTGAATAATCATGGCATAAGTGTGGAGCAGCGTATGATCGTGGTAGAAGGCGCTGAGCATGTACCAGCGATCAGGCCAGAAAAACTGCAAACACTCGTTACGCAACGGGTGCGTGCCGGTGGACCAGCGCATAAGTGTTCCGGCAGGCAACCAGAGTACTACGCAATCCTTTACTACATCAGGAATGATCTCATCATTGCTAAAACTTGTTGCTGATACGCGATAAGCCTGCCACGACCCGCGCAGCAGGCGGTCGTAACTGCGACTCTCTACGCGAAAGTCCTGTTGCATATTTCTTCTCCCTTCCGTTGACCCTCATGGTACGTAAACTCGACGCCATAGTCAAGCATTATAGGAAATAGTCCCATCCTTTAACGCAATGGGCCGATCATTGCAGAGGGACAAAGCGAAAGGTCTCTCTTTTTTTCATTGCATATTGTACAATGAATACGTAATCTTTACCATTACTATTCAGAGCAAGACAGAATACATACATAGGACACAGTTCTTTCTATGCGCTGCCCTAATTGTCAGACCGTTAATCCAATAAACGCGAAATATTGCCTTGAATGTGGTAATCGCCTCATCGTTTGTTCCAACTGTGGCACAATCAATCTGCCTGTTGCCAAATTCTGCATTGAATGCGGTACTCGCCTGCAAAACGTAGCGCAAGCTCCGTCATCAGGCACGTCTCCCACCCCTATCGCGGTGACGCCCGTATTAGAGCAGTATCGACCAGCCGGGCCGAACGATAATGAGACGGAGCCTGACATGCCCGCCGTTGCGTCACCCGCGTCGGCGCTGAGCGCATCATCGCCATCGGCAGCCACGTTGCTGCCGCCGGAAGAGCGGCGCGTAGTGACGGTCATGTTCGCGGACATCACCGGCTCAACGCCGCTGGCCGACCACCTCGATCCCGAAGATATGCGCGCCATTCTGACCGGCTATTTTAATCTGATGACCGAGCAGATTCGCCGACACGGCGGCACGGTCGAAAAATACATCGGTGACGCCGTCATGGCCGTTTTCGGTATGCCCAACGCGCACGAGGATGATCCCGACCGCGCCATCCGCGCTGCACTGGATATGCAGGCCGCGCTGAGCACCTTCAACGAGCAGCGCCTGGCGCATGACCCTCATGTGGCACGCCTGCAAATGCGCATCGGCATCAATACCGGCGAGGTCGCCACACCCAACACGACCACAGCGCAGCGCCAGGACTTTCTGATTACGGGCGACGCGGTAAACGTCGCCGCGCGCCTGCAACAGAGCGCGACGCCCGATACCATTCTGATCGGCGAACGCACCTATCTCGCCACGCGCGGTCTGTTCGACGTGCGCCCGATGGCCCCCTTGCGCGTCAAGGGTAAACCCGATCCCATTAACGCCTACGTTGTGATTGGCTTGCGCCAGCCCACACCGGTTATCGCGCCGCCGGTACGTGGCATCAACGGTAAGCAGGCCGCGCTCGTCGGGCGTCAGCTAGAGTTGACGCTGATGCATGCTAACTATGCCCGCGTGCTGGCCGAACGGCATCCACACCTGATTACGCTGCTGGGCGTGCCCGGCATCGGCAAATCCCGCCTGGTACGCGAGTTCATCAACCGCGAACAGGAGACGCTCAAAAGCGCCTCGACAAAGGGTATGCCCTTCTCCCCGCTGGTGCTGGCCGGTCGCTGCCCACCCTACGGCGAAGGGATTACCTACTGGCCCCTGGTCGAGATCATCCGCTCACTGCTGCACTTACAAGAAGGTGATATACTGACGACGCTGCAACACGATTTTACCCGTTTCGTCACCGATACATTATCACAGGCCAAACGCAGCGAGACTACCGAGGAGATTGCCGATCCCATCCTGCGCAGCATCGGTAGTGGCGAGGAGAGAGCCGTTTACCTGCACAAGAGTACGTTATATAAAGAGCGCGACCGAAGGGAGACCGTAGGTAGTTATAGCAGCACAGTTAAGCAGAATAACACGCAAGTAGAACTGCTACGTGCCTGGCGTGTGCTGCTGGAAGCGCTGGCCCAGCAGAGGCCACTGATTATCGTCGTTGACGACCTGCAATGGGCCGACGAAGCGCTGCTCGACCTGCTAGAGTATCTCACCGACCGCATCACAACGGCCCCCATTCTCTTTCTCTGTCCCGCGCGCCCCGATTTCTTCGAGCGCCGCCGCGACTGGGGTGGTGGTCGCCGCAACTTTACCACCATCGAACTGGAAGCTCTCTCTGCCGAGGAGACTAACGAACTGATTGACGAGTTGCTCAACACAAATGAACTGCCGGATGTGCTGCGCAATACCATTCTGGCCCGTGCAGAAGGCAATCCTTTCTTCGTCGAAGAAATTGTGCGTATGTTGATCGATCAGGGCATGCTGGTCTATGAAGAGGACGCTCATGGTCATGCTTCATGGCATCTGCTTCATAACGAAGAAGAGGTGCTGCTGAGCGAGCCGACGACGCCCGTCGAGTCGCCCGACGACACACAGCCTACCGTGCAGTATATCCTGCCGCTCCCACGTGTGCCCGATACCGTGCAGGGCGTGCTGGCAGCGCGTGTCGATCTGCTCAACCCCGTCGAGAAGCACATTTTACAGCACGCCGCCATCATCGGGCGCACCTTCTGGCTCTCGCTGCTGCAAGAGCTAGCGCGGGCAACCACACACGAAAATTTGCTCGTCGCGCTGCACTCTCTCATCCAGCGTGACTTCATCATAGAGATTGAGAAACAGGCCAATGCCGCCCACTCTCCTTTCCCACATGATCGTACCTTTAGCTTCAAACACATTCTGATCCGCGATGTCGTCTATAGCAATATACCGCGTGCGCGCCGCTCGCAGGAGCATGGCCACATCGCTGCCTGGTTGGAGCGGGTACTGGGGCAGGAACGCATGCACTTCGTTGAGCTACTGGCCTATCACTATCAACAAGCCTATCTCAACTGGCCGAGCAGTCTGGGACTCGGCGCTCTTGAGACAAACAACAGTATAGCGCTCAGCCGTAACGAGCTGCGGCAACGTGCCATCACCTATCTCTTACAGGCAGGCGACCAGGCTATGCGCTGCTACTACACGATCCGCGCTCTACAAGCCTACCACGACGCCTCAGAACTGCTCACCGACGATGTCGACGAGCAGGTTATGCGCGTTACCATGCATAAGAAGCTGGGCGCAGCTTACGCGCAACGCGGAAACACCGATGCCGCCTGGCAGGAGTATCGCAAGGCGCTCCAGTACGCCCAGGCCGATCCATCGGTGAGCAGTGATGTATTACTCAGCATCTACGAGCGCCTGGCCGAACTGGGCACACGCTGGCTCTCCTCGTTTGATACACCGCCTGATGCACAGGAAATCAAGGGCTATATCGAGGCCGGTCTACGCCTGCTGCCGGAACAACCGGAGCAGCCACTCAAGGCTGAGCGCGTGGCAATGTTGATCTACCAGGCCTTCTGGTACGCGCGCCAGCTTGAGGTTGCTACATCGGCCCAGAAGGCCGCACTGGCCGAGCAGGCACTGAGCAGTGGACACAACGCACTGACGCTGGCTGAGGCGCTCAATCAGCCCACACTGCTCTCACCCGCGCTGGACGCTTTAAGCTTCATCTACAAAGTATATCATCGCTACAACGACGCGCATACCTTGCAGCATCGCCGTCAACAACTGGAACAGTTCTTAACCGGGCGTGAAGAACTGTACGATCTCTACCTGTCGCTTGGCTTTATTCACGAGCATATCGCAGACTATGCACCCGCGTTGATGTATTTCGGAGTCGCCTGGGAAAAGGCGCAAAAGATGGAGAATCCGCAACTGCTTCTCATGAGTCTGGTGGGACGCATGCGTGCCTGGCGGCAGTGGAATCGCTGGGATGAGGCGCAGCAGGTCGCGCAGGATATCCTGCAATTGATCGAACGCTATCAGCAAGACGAGAAACGTCAGTTCTGGGCCTTAGAGACGCTGGCGACCATCGCTTATCGGCGCGGCAACCACGAGCAGGGCGATCATTACGCCCGCCAGTGCAAACGCCTGCTCGATCAACAGTTAGCACGCGCTGATGGCAGCAATCAGGCCACGCAAACCGCGCTACTTACGCGCCTGCATGCTATTCACCTCGCTGCCGAGGATTGGACACGCGCTACCCAGGACTACCAGGCCAAGCTTACAGCCGACGAACCCATGCCCTCGCCGGAAATACTCTCCACCCTCGCCGAACTGCTGGTCACCACCGGCGCGGAGCAGGGACGCCAGCAGGAGCTATGCGAACGCGCCGTGCGGGTTTCAGAAACATCAGGTGCGCGCAAAAGTCTGATGGTTGCCTTACGTGCGCGTGGGCGCATGTACCTGGAACAGCAGCAGTGGCAGCAGGCCGAGGATGATCTGCGCGCAGCCTTACATCTGTGCGAGACGCTTGACCTGCCCTGGGAGCGTGGCAATACACTCTATCAGCTCGGCCTCTTCTATCGCCGCCGTGCCGCCACACTCTATGCACAAGATGTACAGCGCCACAGCGCCGACCTGGGCCGCGCCCGCTACCACTTCGAGCAGGCCCTGGGCTTCTTCCAGGCCATGCAGGCCAGCCAGAGCGCCGAGCGCGTGCGCCTCGCCCTGCTTCAAGAGATGCAGGCCCCGGTGTAGGGATCGACTCATCACATTCGCACAAACAGTTCCGCCGAACATACGACAAAAGCCGATGTCTTTGTCTACAGACTATTCCACAGGCGGGTTGAGTCCCAGAGCTGGCCCATGTCAGGGGGGAGCGCGGTCATATGCAATTTTGTCAGGCTCACGCGCGTTTCCAGGTAGGCACGCACGCTTTCCAGGGCCAGCGTGGGGGTATTGTTGGTACGACTGAGATGTGCCAGCCAGAGCCAGCGTGGGCCATCGCCGCGCCAGGTACGCAGGACGGCTTCGGCGGCCTGCTCGTTAGAGAGATGCCCGCTCTTGCTCAAGATACGGTGCTTGAGGTACTGGGGATAGGGGCCGTCGAGCAAGCGCTGCCGATCATGGTTGGCCTCTAAAATCAGCAGGTCAGCGTGACGCATTGTCTCCAGCATCGTCGGTGTCACCTCGCCGGTATCCGTTACGAGGCAGACACGACAACTCCCGCTATTAAGCAAATAGCCGCATGGTGCTACCGCATCATGCACGGTGGCAAACGATGTGACCTCAATGTCACCAATTGTGCAGTGTGAGCCATTAGGCAATGCAGTGAACGGCAACTCGCCTTCGAACGTAGTCCTGCTGGCAATCAGTTTGCCGGAGTCCGAGCGCCAAAAACCACTGGTGATACTTTGCATGATGATCGCATGAGTACGTGGGTCGGTAACAAGAGGGAAGCTGTGGTGCTTGAGCAGCGTGGGCAAGGCCATGACATGGTCGCTATGTTCATGGGTAATCAACACTCCCTGGAGTTGTTCCAGCGTGACTCCGATGAGACGCAGGCGCTCGGCAATTGTTCGCGCGCTCAGACCCGCATCAATCAGCAGTTTTGTACGCCCGCGCGGGCCTGCCTCTACAAATAAGGAGTTGCCGCTACTGCCGCTACCAAGAGAAACCACGCGCATTATTGTTCAATCCTCTAAGTACGTTATGAAATCCTCATACATATTATAAATGCAATAAGTGCTGAGCATTTTGCCCCAAAATTAATGCTAGCTCTGACTCGTCCAGGTCGGTGGCGCGGATATGCTCTATCACGCGCTGTTGCCGCAGCAAACCGTAGTCACTGGCGAACAGAATGCGTTCGGCTCCGACCAGCCGCGCCACGATAGGAAAAATAGCCTGACGGTAGAGATAGACCGTTGCAGCCGTATCATACCATACGTTAGCCGTAACGCGCTGTATTTCTGGCATCAGGCAGTAAAAAGGTAAGCCTCCGCCCCAGTGGGCTGCGATGAAGCGCACGTCGGGAAAGGCTGACAGAAAGGCCACCAGTTCGGGCGGCGTGACATCGCCCTTGCCGGGGTAGAGATGTCCCACCGGCTCGCTGCAATGTGACAGCACCAGCAAGTTATAGTGACGCACCACCTCCATCAGAGGCATCAGCAAAGGGATATCGCTCAATTTATAGCCCTGTCCATGTGGCATCAGTTCGCCCAGGCCGATCATACCGGCCTGGGCGCAACGCTCCAGTTCAGCGACCGCGCGTCGGCCCACTGTCGGTAGCGCGACTGCCATACCATAGATACGTCCAGGATAGCGGCGCGTGGCCTCCAGCACATAATCGTTCCCCTCCTCGATCAGCCCAGGATCAGTCCAGCCAAAAGAGAAGGTCACAGAGACATCCACGCCTGAAGCATCCATCTCCGCGATCAAATCCTCCGCCGTAGCAATACGGATACGTGGATTGCTGTAAAGCTGGTCAAACCAGGGGTCGCGCGCACAATAATCAGCGCGCCTTTGACCGACCTGCGGGGGAAAAATATGGGTATGGAAATCAATCAGCATCGACGACGAACTCCTGACATACGCCGACGTGGTGAATCTATCCCTACACCGGCTTAATCACGCACAGGTCACAAATTATAAGTAAATACATCATATAACATAAAGCGAGGACCCGTGGCATATGCCAGGTCCTCGCTTTATACTTTATCCTTAACATTTTCCTGACACCGAATACTGATGCAACCTCAATTTTGCCGTCCCGCCTGCCAGCATTGTGTCTTCCTGCTTTCCGCGCCACGCTAGTTCGATGACAACTTCAGATAGAGCCACTGACGATGATGTGTCTACTCGCGCTGGAAGATTGCCCGTGCTTTACGTAAAAGACAAGCCGTTCGATCATTAGGGCCGCTTGGCTACACCTGTTACCAGGCGTCCACCTGCGGTCTATCTACCAGGTCGTCTCCCTGGGATCTTCATCTCTTCACAAGATGGGAAACGTCATCTTGGGGG
>DAOTVZ010000216.1:0-5464 GCA_034436045.1 Ktedonobacteraceae bacterium
TGTATAAAATAGAAGAAAGCAGAGCAACAGGGCGTGTTCGCTCTCTCAGGGAGGCTCAATTGGATATACAGGTTAATAAAACGGGGCAGCAGATCGAAGTCACGCCTCTCGTTGGCCAGATTCCCGCCACAGCCAATGTGCCGAAGGTGCAGGTAAGCCAGCAGAGTGTTCCTGCCGATGAGCGCGCGGGAGTAAAAATCGACGTCAGGCATACCAATTTTTTCTACGGAACCAAGCAGGCGCTGTATGACGTCTCTATACCCATCTACGAGCGACAGGTGACGGCTCTCATTGGCCCGTCGGGGTGCGGCAAATCGACCTTTCTGCGCACGCTCAATCGTATGAACGATCTTATTCCGGGCACCCGCATCGAGGGCGAGGCGCTACTGGATGGGCAGAATATCTACGCACGCGGTACCGATGTGGTGCTGCTGCGTCAGCGGGTGGGCATGGTCTTTCAGCGTCCCAATCCTTTCCCCAAATCGATTTTCGAGAATATTGCCTATGGCTTGCGTGTGCAGGGCAAGTCAAAGAGAGAGCTTGAGGAGGCGGTGGAACAGAGTCTGCGCGCTGCTGCTCTGTGGGATGAAGTCAAAGACCGCCTCAAATCGTCGGCGCTTGGCCTGTCGGGCGGGCAGCAGCAGCGTCTATGCATTGCACGTGCCCTGGCTGTCAGGCCGGAGGTGTTGCTGATGGACGAGCCATGCTCGGCGTTGGATCCCATCGCCACGCTCAAAATCGAAGAACTTATCACCGAACTGGTGAAAGATTACACTATTGTGATAGTGACGCATAACATGCAGCAGGCAGCGCGCGTCTCACAATTTACAGGGTTTTTCCTGAGCGGTAAACTGATAGAACATGCGAAAACGGTTAATCTGTTCGAGCGACCACAGAAAAAAGAAACTGAGGATTATATCAGCGGTCGCTTCGGTTAATCCGGTCGGTTCTGTATGACAGGTAGACGGGAGGGAAGCTCGTGGCACGCAAAATACTGGTGGTAGATGATGAAGAGGTGCTGGTGGAGACGCTGGCATACAATTTAGAGCAGGCAGGCTATATCGTCACCACCGCCGCCGACGGGGTGAGCGCGTTAGAGGCGGCGCGGCGCGAAAAACCAGACCTGATCGTACTGGACCTGATGCTGCCTGAAATCGATGGCCTGGAGGTATGCCGTCAACTGCGGCGTGAGAGCAGCACGGCCACTATCCCCATCCTGATGCTGACCGCGAAAAGCGACGAGATCGATAAGGTCGTTGGCCTCGAAGTCGGGGCCGACGATTATGTGACCAAACCCTTTGGACGGCGCGAGCTACTGGCGCGTGTGCGCGCGTTGCTACGGCGTTCTGAGTATGCGCCTGCGCCGGAAGAAGCCGCATCACATGCGCCACAAGAAGGGACGCAGGAAGTGCCGCGTCCCAATCGTGAACTGGTGGCGGGTCCACTGCGCATTGACCTGGCTGGAAGGCGCGTCAACTGTCGTGGCAAAGAACTGGACTTGCAACCCAAGCAGTTCGATCTGCTGACCTACCTCGTGCGCAATCGCGGCACCGTCTTGACGCGCGACCAGTTGCTGCACAACGTCTGGGGTTACGACTACGTGGGCGATACGCGCACCGTCGATGTGCATATTCGCTGGCTACGCGAGAAGATTGAGGAGGACCCGGCGAACCCGAAACTGATTCAAACCGTGCGCGGCGTCGGCTATGCCTTCCGGTGGTAGAGAGAAAAGACAAGGAGCAGCATATGTCACAGACCACCATCCAATCCGTGCAGGTGGAACCGCTCACGATTCCATTGCTGGAGCCATTCACAATTGCCACGGGAGGCGTTACCGAGGCGCGTAACGTCTTAATCACCGTCACGCTCAGAGATGGTAGCGTGGGTTATGGCGAGTGTGCGCCGTTCCCGCCCAGCACGGGTGAGTCGCAGGAGACGGCGCTGGCAGCAGCACAGGCGTGCGCGGAACTGCTGCGCGGGCGCGATGCCGCTCACTGGCGCGCGCTCTCAAAGCTGCTCAAAAGCGTTTTCTACGCGCAGGCCACTGTCTGTGCAGGCATGGAAATGGCTCTGTTGGATGCCCTCACTCGCTCACATGGCATGCCGCTCTACGTCTTCTTCGGCGGGGCCAGCACGCAGGTCGAAACAGATATCAGTATTCCGCTCGTCGCGCCTGAACACGCCTATCAACTGGCTGAGGACGCGCTGATCAAAGGCATTACCAGCATTAAGGTTAAGGTTGGCGGCAACCTGCAAGATGATGTTGAGCGCGTTGAGGCCATCCGCGAGGGCGCTCCCGGTCTACCCATCACGCTCGACGCCAATCAGGGCTACACGCCGGATGAGGCACTGCTCTGCCTGGAAGCGCTGGACGACCGTGACATTCGCCCACTCATGATCGAGCAACCTGTCCACAAGGACGATTTCGAGGGCCTGCGCTACGTTACGCAACATAGTAGCGTCCCGGTCTTCGCCGACGAGAGCGCATCCAGCGCCGCCGCTGCTGCGCGTCTCATCGCTATGGGAGCCGTGAGTGGCATCAACATTAAGCTAATGAAGACTGGTGTCGTGGAGTCACTGGACATTGCCGCCCTGTGCCGTGCCACACACACCCAGTTGATGATCGGGGCTATGATTGAATCGCGGCTGGCCATCAGTTTCGCCGCGCACTTCGTCGCCGGTCTGGGCAACTTTCGCTACATCGACCTGGACACTCCCATGCTGCTCGCCACTGACCCCTTTGTCGGTGGCTATGAGCAAAAAGGCGGCATTTACGACCTCTCCAGCATTAAAAAAGGGACGGACATCTCTATAAAGATATGATGTATCACATTGACGGTGAGGGGTTGCGCTGTGAGAAGAGCCAGGAGAAGAAATCTGGCACGGGCGAGGGGCCATTCATCGTCGCGTAGACCTTATCCCAGATTTCGTGACCGGATTGGGGAAATTCCGTGTAGCGCGGGTGGCCCCCGGCGGCTTCAATGGCCTGAATCATGTCACGGGAGCCTGAAACGGGTACAACATTATCCTTTGTACCATGAAAGGCCCAGATGGGCAGCTTGACGAGGCGCGCCGCCAGTGCCGGGTCGCCTGCTCCGGCCAGGGGAGCGGCGGCGGCGAAGTAGTTTGGCCAGCGTTCAATCGCATCCCAGACGCCGTAGCCGCCCATCGAGAGGCCGGTGATATAGCGGCGATGAGGATCGATGTGATACTGCTGCTGGACGAGATTGAGAATCTCCATTGCCGCCTCAAGTTGTGGCGTGGGCTGAGGAGCCAGTGTGTACGAACCATGCCAGGCCGGTATATCCACCCATTGGGACGGATTGACGACCTGCGGCACAACAATAAAACTGGGCCAGTGCTGCTGTACATTGGGGCTGTACTTGCCGTTAGCGGGATAACCTGGTCCCCAGACCTGCACATAGGCCTGGCGCATAAGAACCTCGCGGTTCTGGGCCGCCGTTTTGCCTTTGGTCGCGCGCTCACCGCCACCGTGCAGCAGCAGAACGACAGGATAAGCCTGAGTCGGATTATAATTGGCGGGCACATAGAGATAGTACGTCATCTGGAAACCGGCAGGCGAGACATATGTGCGTGTAAGATAATTATCTGACTCCTGTGTCAAAACAGGGATTTGCTTCTTGATAAAGGCTTTAACGGGGCTTTGTGGTACAAAATGTAAATAGAGAGCGGTAATACAAAGCAGCGTCAGCAGACTGGTTCCTCCCCATAATAACCATCTACGCCATCGTTTGGGTGCATTCATTCCAGTTCCTTCTCTTCCAGATACAGATACTCAATATACCTTTATCAGTATAATGTATCAGGCGGTGTTTCCGTGACACCTGTCTGCGCGGGCAAGGAAAAATTGGGCAGTATAAAGAGCGTTGGAAGACGATTCGCACCAACAATGTGATCGAACGGCTTTTCGGAGAAGTCAAGCGCCGTTCGCACACGATGGCTGCCGCCTTTCGCAACGAGGGGAGCTGCGTCCTGCTCTTGTACGCTGTGATTCGCAGTCTCAAGTTCAACTGGAAAGTTATTCTCTATCGGCCAACTCCACCAGTGTCTTCACCACCATTGGGGGGCGTGTGCCAAGACCATCGAAGACACCGCCGGAGCGGTCGAGCCAGGTGGCTTGCATGCCCGCATGTAATGCTCCCACCACATCAAAGGGATTTGATGAGATCAGGCGAATCTCGTTGAGCGGGCGCGCGAGTTTCTGACCGACAAGCTGATAAGCGCGTGGTGCCGGTTTGTAGGTGCGCACTTCATCGACGCTGATGAAGCCGCTCAGATAGGTGTTGAGTCCGGCGAACTCCATCAGCGCACGTAGCATTGTGGGTGTGCCATTGGAGAAAACGACCATCGTGTGATTTTTTAGCTGTAGTCTTCGCAGGCCCTCCAGTACATCAGGGAACACCTCTAGCCGGTTATACTCTTCCATTAATTGTTGTTTCTGCTCGTCCGTTAGCTCGTGGCCGGTGGCGGCCAGCGCGTAGTCCAGCGCGCACCGCGTCACATAAGCGAAATTCTTATACTGCTCCATTGCAACCAGCCGAAAGGTATATTCGAGCTGCTTCTGCCGCCACAGCTCCGCGATACGTTTTGTGTCCTGCACAATCCAGCGATCAAGCTGCTGCCAGATGCGCACGGGGTTGACCAGCGTGCCGTACATGTCAAAGGCCAGTGCTTCCTGGGCCATTGCTTTACTCTCCTTTGCGTAAGTATCAAACTATATACACTACATGTAGTGATACCCCTTGCAGGTATCAGGCCGCGTCTCATGTCCCTCCATCTGCGGTTTTTGCATATGTTCGGGAGAAACCTATTGGTATCGTATCATCTACGTAACGTTACCGCTTCCGGTTCGATGGTATAAATCTAGTTTTCCAACTAAAACCAGCGATGGGGATATGCCGTAGGGGCGTGATTCATCACGCCCTGCTCCTCCCGTCGAGCCGCTCTCAAGGCATGATGAATCACGCCCTGCTCGTCCGTCATTCCCCTCTCAGGGCGTGATGAATCACGCCCCTACGGCATAATGTCATTGCCGGTTTCGGGGGAAAAAATTCATCATTATGCTCTGCCCCTTATGCTCGTTTATCTCATAGGGAAATACCGTTTGAACCGCTGTCGTCCAATGGTCGCCTTGCTGACCTATTCCAGACGAAAAATTTGCCACCCCTCCTGTACTATGTTATACTTGGCCTCGAATTAATGACAGGCACCTATCTACGATAGCCTAGAAGGATCACAGGGATCGTATGGAAGATATTTCAAAATTTCAAAATGCGTTTATTGTCGGTGAGCGCGTCTATCTGCGCCCACTGGAACCGGCGCAGGACAGTCATGATTATGCACGCTGGCTCAATGATGAAGAGATTCGACGCTATTTCTCGGTCTACCCCACCAGCGATGCACGTGGGCGTGAACGCATCGAGAACCTCTATAAAACCTTCAA
>DAOTVZ010000217.1:0-4875 GCA_034436045.1 Ktedonobacteraceae bacterium
TGCCATTGCCGATGACATAGAAGGCGATAGGCAGGATATGGGTGAGCAGAGCGGGATTTTGCAGCCCCCTGGCAATCTCACCGGCCTGTTGCAGTGGGATCAGCGCGATCAGACTTCCTAGAATGGGCAGGCAGAAAATCATGATGATGGTATTGAGGATCAGGACACCGATGCGCAATGCCATTAGACGCCTGACCAATTGAGCCGCCGATGCCAGCCCGTGTTCTGCCAGCAAACGCGGCACATAGGTGACGGTCGCATCCTCAAAGCCAAAGGCCACGATGTAGGCGACTGTGTTGAATGCGGTGAGCGCAATAGCAAAGATTCCATACGCTGTCGTCGAAACTTCGTGGGTAATGATGAGGGTCAGAAAGAACCAGGAAGCAAAATACCAGAGTCCATATACCTGATTCAAAATATAGCTATTCGGCGTGCGTTTGAGTAAATCTTGCGCCTCGGCCTCAATCTGTGGGGGTTTTGGGACTGGTTGTCGCGCCGACCACGTGCGTACCTCGTCGGCTTGTTGCGCGCCATCGATGGCGGTGAGGCCCTGGGCCATGTCGGCCTGATCGCTTCTATAGTTTTGCCGTATATCTGCCACAGTTCTGTTCTCCACGCCGCGATGGACTGCTCTCTATGATCGGTCGTTGCAATGTATGAAACGTCGTCAAACGTCGTCCTGGTTGGGCTGCGTTGCCTGTTCCACTTTGAGCAGGTGTCGTGCCAGCCAGCCTATACCGCCGAGCGCGAGAAATAATTCGAGAGTACTGACATTGGCGGCTATGTGATCGGGCGAGAGCAGGTAGAAAGCTCCCACCTTCCAGGTAGCGGCGACGACGAATAGCCCAAGTGCTATCCAGACTGGTAGTGTAGCATAAAGTAGGGCTTGTTGCCAATGTTTGCAGAGGAAGCCTATGACTGTTGGGGTAACATAAATCAGAAACGTGATCAGCGGCGCAATTTTTGCCGGAAAAGGGCCATCCAGCGCTGCCGAGGGCGACTGTGGGAGCAGGCGCGTCCACAGTTGGGCTGGTACCAGGGCCAGCGTGACCAGAATGGTTTCTAAAGCGGTAAGTCCGATAGTCAAAAAGAAGATGCGCCGCTCTTGAACGCTTCGGACCGCCATCATCGTATTGAGTTTCGAGCCAAAACGTAACATACGTTGTTCCTTCCGGCTTACTAAGCTGGTAGTGGTAATAGACCCAGGTCATATTTTAGCATCAGGATACGCTCAACGGAGATGTTAATCCGCTGTTCGTTGAGATTCCCTGCACTGATGGCCTGTTTGAGACCTTCGATCATATTGGCAACATCGGCGGGTGTGGCGGCTCCCATCAGCAGGTCATCGCCAGCCTCAACAGCCATCGCCGCCGCCTGTCCTTCTGTATAGTAGGCACTGATACCCTCCATCGTCAGGCTATCGGTCATAACGACGCCCTGGAAGCCAAGTTGCTGGCGCAGAATGCCGGTAATCAGCTTATATGAGAGTGAGGAGGGAATACTACTATCGATGGCGGTGACGATTTCGTGTGTAACCATAATGGCATGCACGTTTCCTTGCTGGATAAGGGCGCGATAGGGTGCCCAGTCTATCTGCTCCAACTGATCAAGTGAGCGGGTCAGGCGCGGCAAGCCTGTGTGTGGATCGACACTCACATCGCCCAGGCCGGGAAAATGCTTGAGCGTGCCAAACACCTTGCCACTCTGCTGTAGCCCGTCCAGGTAGGCCCTGGCCATCTGTGTTACCAGTGCTGGCGTAGTGCCGAACGTTCGATCATAGAGTTGTGGATTATACACGTTGGTGACATCGACAACGGGGGCGAGGTTGAGGTTAATGCCGTAAGAGGTCAGTGCCTGCGCGGTTCGTATGCCGTCGGCTCTGGCCAGGTTGGGATCGCCGGTGGCTCCGATGGTTGCCGCTGCCGGACTTGGCCCGTCCAGGCGCACCAGACGGTCTACGGTGCCACCCTCCTGGTCGGTGGAGATAATCAGTGGAATGGGGCTGTTGCTCTGCATCTGTCTGGTCAAGCTGGTGAGTTGCTGCTTGCTCTGGATATTGCCGTTGGCACTGGAGAGCAGCACCGCCCCAATACCGTACTGTGAGATCATGGTGCTGAGGTCAGGCGAGTAGGTGGGGCCAACGAACTGAATCAGCATCATCTGGCCCAATTTCTGATCCAGCGACATGCGGCTGACGATGAGATCGATGTATTGTTGGGGGGTTAATGAGGGTTGCGCAGTAGTACCAGCCTGAGGATGTTGTTCCGACTGCGGTAAATTGCTGAGCAGGTTGTTCCGCGTGGCACTGCTTCCATTCAGGACAAACGCCCAGCCCTGTGAACCAAGAAATTGCGTTGGGCCAATCGTGAGTGCGTGCAAAACGGGGATGCTAAGCAGGATGATCAGCAGCAAGGCGCGACCACGCGAGAGCGTGGTGGGCTTAGAGGTATTTATTCGTGGGCGTGGTATCTGCTCTGTAATCGGCAAGGAACGGTCGGCGGTATCCGTTGCAGGTGGCGCAGGGAATGCGGGCATGGTTTGTTCTTCGGTTTTGTCTGTGGCCTCGTCAACCGGGTTTGACTCATGAGATGAAAGAAAGGCAAATTTCACGAGACAACCTCTTTTCAAAGCATAGAAAGATTATAGAAATATTGAGAAAGTAGAAAAAGTTAGCCGAAAAAAATACCTATTCTTAGAAACGCTTGCTAAGCTTCAGTTGTAACAAGTGCTGGTATGCGTAGTTCCCTCCTTGTTCAAAAGTCTCTAATACGCTATACTATTGCCACTTGCTTTCTACTGAAAGGCTTTGTGGGGCGATGATACAAGAGCAGTATAGTGATGATATGCCAATGTTAAAGACACGTCGGGAGAAGTGGATGCGTCTCTCATCTATGCGCTTATACCCGGCTTTACTAATCGGCCTGCTCATCACCTGTGGGTTGACGCTGCCTGAGTCGCTTATACTGCTACTTCTTAATCCAGGGCACATGCTAGGGCATACTGCCTCTGTCGGCGCGCTCCTAACTCTTCCTTTCTATGAGCCGCAACTTCTGCTGATCTTACTGGTCGAGATCATGGTCTTCACGCTGGCTGTCTTGCTGGCCACACAGCCTCGTGCCATGATTGCTTATATTCGTGAGGCGCGCGAGGCTCAGGAGGGCTACCATAGACGTTATGTGCCGGTGACGGTGCAGATTTCAGTGCGCACGGCAGAAGAACAGCGACCCCGCACCGGCGCGCTGGCCCTGGCGATGCAGGAGCAATATGCTTCTATGCTGGATTTCCTGCGCGCGGGCAGCACGCATCTGCTCATGGTAGGGCCGGAAGGCGTTGGCAAGACAATGGCCTTGCGTGAATACTATTATCAGGCGTTGCAGAATTCCTGGCCTTCCGTTGGACGGGGACGGGTCATTATCTATGTGCCATTAAAAAACTACAGTCTCTTCTTACGCGAACATCTGTCTCCGGTAGATGACGAGCAGGTGAAAGATGTACATACTGTGGATGGGTCGGGTGTGACCCTGCTCGATTTCTTGCGCCAGAGCGAAATGCCCGGTCTGCGTTATCTGCGCCCCCACCTGCAACAACTCTTTTTGCAGGGACGCCTGTTGCTACTCTGTGATGGATTAAACGAGGTTGAAGCTTCCTATATAGGATGTGTGAGCAAGGAACTGGCACGGTTGATGCAAGATGACGGCAATCGTCTGGTGGTGAGTTGCCGCGAACTGGATTACCGCGAGTGTTACGAGTTTGTGCAACTGGTCAATGACGGGCGCGTGGCGCGCGCAATTGTGCATCCGCTAGAAGATGATCAGATCGCTTTATGCGTGGAACGCTATATCGAGCGACAGGATAAGCATTGGCGTCACACGGCGGGACAGGTATTGCAGGTGATTGAGCAGAGCCGCCTGCGTGGATTTTACGCGAACCCGATGATGCTCTTCACCCTCTTGAGCGTCGTTGATAGGCTTGGTGTCGAGCAGAGCAAACAACTGGACACACGGGGCAAACTACTACAGTTTTCTGTTCAGCAAGTGATCGTGCAAACGCGACAGTTGCCGCAATGGAGCAACCGGGCACTGACAGCGGAGGAGGTTGTGCAGGTTCTGGGTGAGATGGCTGCGGCGGCCTATTGGGCGGGCGAGCGTTTTGCCTTCCGCATAGCAGTTCTTCCTGGCGCTGTACGCGGACGTGATCAAGCTAAAATTGCGGATGCCTTATGCGCGTGGTTAGACGACCATCCGGCTCATGGGCCTTTTATCGACAGCAGTCCAGCAACGAGTAATGCGCGTCGTCACCTGGCTGATGTCATCGCTTTCGCGCTGGACGCTGAACTGGTTGAACTCAGCCCTGATGGTGTTTTCAGTTTTCGTCATGAGCTTCTCGCCGCCTACTTCATCGCGCAGTATTTTGCCACTGCGACTCAGGGCTATACAGGTACTGGCATCCTTCACAACGAATTGGTGGCGCACATTGAGCAATGGGGCACAGTGGTGGCTTTATGGGCCGGTTTACACGAAAAGCCGTTTGAACTGGCCGAACAATTTGCTGCCGTTAGCCGTCACAGGCCAGCACAGGCGTTGCAGGTGCTCGTGTACAGTCTGCTGTGTATCGGCGTCTCATGGACACCGTTACGCACCGATGCGCTTTCTTCACATCTCACGGAGGCGCTGAGTATTGTGATGCGTAATAAGCCTGCTCGTGAAGAGATGGCCCGCCTCTTTATGCGTTGCGCTCAAGAAGGTGGACAGGAAATCTATAATGCCCTGTTGCCGGTGGTGATGATTGAAGGGGCGGAAGAGTTTTGCCTGCTGCTTGATAAAGAGAAGGTCGTTGATCTCCTCTTCACGCAACTGGTGGAGATCGCTGATGTGA
>DAOTVZ010000218.1:0-7084 GCA_034436045.1 Ktedonobacteraceae bacterium
CTTCCTTATGCCAGTTGCGGTGCAGCTTCATCCATTCGTCGCGTGAATGCTCCGCGCGCAGTGGACTGTTCTCGCTGAGCAGATCATAGGTCAGGCCATAGTCGCCCATCGCCCAGCCGCCGATAAAGTTGATGGCGACCTCTGCCGGTTCCAGTTCGGGGTTGATGAAGTCGTGCCCTCTATCCTCTCCCAGTTCCTGCGCGCTGGCCTGAAAGACAAGCTGCCTGACAAGTAGTTCGCGATCACGGTAATCCTTGCCGGGGCGCGTGCCACGCCACTCGTTGACGGAGAGCGCCTCTTCAAGCAGCCGTCGCCCCTCAGCCAGTGTACAATCGACAACGGGGGCATCCGCGTGGCTGCGCATCTCACTGATACGTTCGTCAACACGCCGTTTACCACCCTGATCGTCGATCAGATCTTTCACACCATCATTCCAGAAATCCAGCAGGAAGATCAGGATGCGCGCCTCGCTATAATCATAACCCTGTTCCCAGCTAAGCAGTAGCTGGATTTCGCCCTGTTCGCGTGCCTGAATTACCGCCCCTTTCCAGAAGCGTGGCGGATTGGCAACGGGGAGTTGAACGGCGGGGGCACGCTTAATTGGCGGTGTCCACTGCGGATAAACTTTGCTGCTCTCCAGGCGTAAGAGGGCGCGACGGGCCTCTTTGCGCACCTCTTTCTGCTGGCTCATCGCGTTGACAGCGGCCAGGATATCGGCAGCATCAGTGTGTTGCTCTTTACTCAATGCCTTCAAGATGGCGATTTGTACGGCTTCTGTCTGCTGAGTAAAATCGGAAAGTGCCGCCTCTACCTGTGCCTGGTCGGTACTTGTATGTAAAACATCAGCAACGTGATGATACCGGTCAATGAATTGTTGTGCCTGCTGCTGTTCTTCTAGCGAGGTCGTTATGTCCGCCTCTTTCTTACGTGCCATCGCGCTTATCTCCTCATGGGAACATGGTTTTTTTGTATCCTGTCGATTGTACCACGTTCCTCATGAAGAGTCGAGCGTTTCAAGACTGACGTTGCACCGTGACGGGATTCGCCAGTCCATCGAGCCAGCGTTGGATGTGCGCGACTACTGTCGCCTGTCCGATGGGAAGCGGCTGACGCGCGGTCATCAAGATGAAGATGGGGTAGGCGGCGCAATAGAAGTAAGAAGGAAGGCTCCTCCAGGCGAAGAAGAGCGGGATGATCGCCAGCAGCAGAGCAGCTTCCGGGCAGGCGCGGCAGATGCGCCAGTACCAGGCGAGCATAAGTAGCATGGCCCCACCTTCCAGGCTGGTATAGGCCCAATCGGGGAGATAGGGGATAAGATGGGTGTTGCTCAGGTTAATCAGGCCAACGCCAAGCGGGAACATGGGGTCGGCGACGGGCGCGAGAATACCGGCCAGCCACGCCTGGGGATTCCACAGAATGAAGGGCAGATTGATGAGCAGGCAGAGGCCACCGGCCACCGTGAGTCGATAGACGGCTTCCTTGAAACCATACTGGCGGAAGACCATGATGGCATAAAACGGTACCAGAAACCACGAGGTCTGCTTGGTGGCCATTGCCAGACCGAAGAGGATGGAAGAGCGCCATGACTGTTCGCGTTTCATCCAGGCCAGCACGACCAGCAGTGTGCAGAATATGTCAAGATTGCCACCGGTGGTTGATGACCACATAGGAATGTTTGCCAATCCGAACAGCAGTATCCAGGGACGCAAGGCCGGTCGGGTGACACGATACGCGATGGCAATCAGGAGCAGATAGCTGCCGAAGTAGAAGGGCAGCACATTATAGTCCTTGAAGAGCGCAAAAGGTAGCAGGGTCAGAAATGAGAGCGCTGGATAGCTAACCTTCGATTCAAACTCGACGGCGATACCGGATTTAAGGTCGGTATCGAGAACGCTCTGAAATTCTGCCATGGTTGGATACGTCAAGCGGTTTGCGAACTGGCCCTCACGCAGAGGTGTAGTCCAGTTGGGCTGGATCGCGAACTGGCGCGCGATATCGAGCATGTTCGAGTCGGTGTAGGGGTTGCGGCCTTGCAGAAGGAGCATGGCAGCGTTGGTGTCCAGCGATGTGCCATCATTCGAGAATACGGGTGGCAAGACGCACATTACGGTAGCTATGCCAAATTCTGCGATGCCGACGATGGAGACGCCCAGCAACGCAATGAGCAACAGGCGTTGCCAGCGGCGTGGACGCTTCGCCAGAGATTCCGGTTGCTCTCTGGTTGACTGAGGGCGCATGGCCATCCAGAGTGCAATGAAACTGCCCGTGATGAGGGCAAATGGGATGAGTGAACTGAAGCGCCCTAGCAGGTGTGTATATGGCTGGTTTGGTACCTCGTTGAGCGATTGGAGAATCAGTGCAAGTCCCACCCAGACAGCTCTGCGTTGCAGATCAATCACAAACTGGTTCTCTGCCGAGGTATCCTCACTGAAGAAATGGTGCATCCACCGATAACGTAGGAGCGTATCCTGGGGTGTCCGAGTGCTATTTGCTGTTGCTGCTGAGGCCAGACCTATCTCAGCGTCTGTGGCTCTACCGGATGTATCTACAGATTGTTGCTCCATACTGCTGTACGCTATACCACCGCATGCCTGAATAACTGTCGGTAGAGTTTGCCTGTACGACAAGCGCTATCAGGAGTCTGGCATGGTGGCAGTGAAGCGCACCTGTACCTCCTGTCAAAGTAACCATGAAATTCGTCGGTAAGCATGGCGCAAACACCGTGCTGTACAAGAGGTTTTCACGGCCCATGTGTTAAAACGAAAAGCAGAGGGTGAATGTCACAAATAGCACTTTGCTCCCCGGTTCTGCTAACGAGAAAGAGTTTCGCCAGGGGCGGGGTTGGGGCTAGAGGTTGAGGCGGTAATAGAGTTCGCGGTGGCGTAACTGGAAGCCGAGGTCTTCATACAGACGGATGGCAGCAGTGTTATCCTCCCACACGTGCAGATCAATAGCTTGCAGGTGATACTCATTCTGCGCGACCTGAATCACATGTTGCATTAGTTGCTTTGCCACCCCCTGACCACGAAAATGCGGATGCACCACCACGCGCTTGATATAGCCCACCGGCGGGCTAAGCGGTGTCGTTGGCAGCATGAGTTCGGCCTTTGCGACGACCGCTCCGTTGATCTCCCCCAGGAAAATAAGCGTGCGCTCATGCGTGGAAGGATCGACGGAACCAAAGTATTTCTGCATGTCGCGGTGGAGATCACGTATAGGAGAGGTACTAAAGCTATCGAGATACGTGATGGTATCAATGTCATTCTGGGTAGCGAGACGCACAACCAACGCCCTTGTCGGTTTTTCGTTCAGCATGGTCTTGTCCTGTTCTCATCTGATGATACACTGCTCGACGAGCAGTCAGTGTAGTGATGGTGACGAAAGATGGTGATTACGGTTGCTTCTTGCGTGGCAGCATCAACAGGGAAACCAGGGCATAGCCTGCACATCCGAGCAGTAGTAAGGCATAGACAATACTTTCCCCATCCTGGTGAGGAGTGAAGAGCATGGAGAGGCCCCACCAGAGGAAGCCCGCGAAGACAACAAATAATAGTATAGTACTCATGAGTTTTTTATTCATGATGAAGTTCCTTTATGGAATGCAAGGCTCGAAATGTTGCAATAACGGATTCCTTGCCGCTATCTGTTCTATGCATATTATAGCAAAGCTCTGTGGGTGAGGCAACGGGGGGCTGGCCCTGCCTACCGTTTATATTTATAAGGACGGCCTGTCTTTCTGCTTGCTAAAAAGATCTTCCGCGATCACATTTGGAATGATGACTTTGAGTGCGAGCGGGGCAACGGTAAAAGTGGTCGGTGGGAAGCCCGGCCTGATATAACCTGCCGGGTCGCCGTCGAGTTGCATAGCTACCGTACTCTTCGTGCGAAACTTCATAACCCGGCAGCGCTTGTAGCGTGTCCAGCCGTTGCGGTCCTTACGATGTAAGAGTAGATCAAAGGCGATAGCGATACGTCCGAGGGCGCTGTGTCGGCGCACGATACAGATGTCCAGCAGACCATCATCACCTTTCGCTTGCCAGGTATACTTGATGGTGCCACCGTAGAGCTGCGTGTTGCCAACCACAACCTGGATGGCATTGGCTTTGACTACCCGCCCATCTATCTGCATGAAGACGCGGAAAGCCGGGTAGCCCAGTCCCAGGATCGTGCCGATCAGCAGGTAGCCCAGCGCACCCAGGCGTTTAAATGGTTTGCGCTCGACAGCGTGCGTGACCTCGCCATCCAGACCAATGCCAGCCATCAGGAGAAAATAACGCCCGTTGACCTGCCCTAGATCGATTCGGCGGGTTTGTCCATGCAGGAGTACGTCGCAGGCGTCGCGCCCACGCAGGGGAATGCCAACCTCGCGCGCCCAGACATTGACTGTACCGATAGGCAGCACGCCGAGGGCGGTTTCACTGCCTGCCAGCGCCTGAATAACCTCGTTGATGGTACCATCGCCACCGGCAGCAATCACCACATCGAGATGTCCTTCGACCGCTTCACGAGCCAGACGCTGGGCATCGCCTTCGCGCCCGGTCAGCCTCAGTGTAATGTCCCAGCCAGATTCCTGTAAATATGCAACTGCTTCGTTGATGACGCTGGCATGGAACAGATAACCGCCTGAGGCAGGATTGGCGATGATAATAGCTCTTCTCCCTACTGCTTGTGATGGTATGGCCTTGTCGAGCGTTTCTTCCTGCATGGCGCGTTCTCTGCAATCTTTTAGAGGATACTGAAGGAAAAGTTGCCATCTCTATATATACGTACTGATCGAGAGCAAGGTTACACCACTGCTTAATCTACGCGCGGCACGCGAGCCAGAATCTCGGCCACTACCTCGTAGTTGATCGTGCCGAGTCGTTCCGCAACCTGCTCTGCCGTGAGGGTTGCATTGCCTTGTCGTCCAATTAATACAACCTCGTCACCGACGCGCGTTTGGGGAATATGGCTCACATCGACCATGCATTGATCCATGCAGACACGCCCCAACAGGGGGGCCTCTTGCCCATGAATCAGTACTGACCCCCAGTTTCTTGGCGCGCGTCGGAAGCCATCGGCGTAGCCTACAGGCAATACGGCGATGCGCGTTGGTTTGTCGGTGATATAGGTACTGCCGTAACCAATGCCCTCACCTGCTGGGATGATCTTCACCTGCGCGACCTGCGTTTTGAACGAGAGCGCCGGTCGGAAGCTCTCCGGTAGCCGCACCTCGTCGGAGGGATGAAGGCCGTAGATAGCGATGCCGGGACGCACCATGTCGAAATGCGTCTCCGGCAGCGCCAGCGTAGCCGCGCTGTTGGCGGCATGCACGATGGGAGGACGTAAGCCTTGAGCCTCCAGGATGTCTAAGACGGCGTGCAGGCGTTCAAGCTGCCTGTACGTGTAGCTTTTGTCGGCGGCGTCGGCCTGCGCGAAATGCGTATACAGTCCCTCCAGCACGAGACCGGGTAAAGCTTTGATGGCACGGATGAGCGCGACAATCTCTTCGTGCTGTTCGCTGCGGAGGCCCAGGCGGCCCATGCCGGTATCGATTTTCACATGCACGTTGACCGTTTTGTTCAACGCAACCGCTGCGCGTGAGAGCGCCTGTGCTGCTTCGAGCGAATACAGCGTGACTGTCACCTGCTGCCGCACGGCCTCGCGCATCTGCCAGAGCGGCACGTAACCAAAGACCAGGATGGGCGCACTGATACCCGCCTCTCGCAAGGGAGTAGCCTCGCTGACGGTCGCTACGCCGAGCATACTGGCTCCATTATGCAGAGTCGTTCGCGCTACCTTGATTGCACCATGCCCATAGGCGTCAGCCTTGAGGCTGATGAGCAGGCGCACATGCGGGCCGACCAGTGCCTTGATCAGACGGGTATTGTTGCCAATCGCGCTCAAATCGATCTCCAGCCACGTGGGACGTTCAGGGCGCATAACCACAATCTGTTTCCAGCCGGGTGTCTGCCGCACCAGTTCCTCGCGCGCCAGTTCTTGCTTAGCCATCAGCAACTCTGTCACCCGCTCCATGCGTGTCGCCTCCGACCCTTTAATCAGGATCGCGTATTTCGGCACAGCCCGTTCCGTGTAGGGTAAGGATGCCCCTTGTGGTTGTCCTGTGTACGATTGCTCGGCTTGCTCCGTTTGCGTTTGCTTTGCCAGAAGACCGAGCGCCACATTGGCGGCGTCAGCGTAGGTTGCGGTTTCTATGATGTGTTCGGCTGGCATCCCGGCGTGACGTGCTGCCTCGGCAATAATGCTGGCGCGGTCGCCGCGTGTGATGAGATAATCGGCGCTGTGCGCGGCGACGCGCCCTACTATTTGATGGGCCTCTGTCTCGTAGTTGCCCAGGTCGAGCATATCGCCCAGAATGGCGATGCGCATACCGGCAGGTAGAGTGTGCAGAGCTTCAAGTCCGGCCAGCACGGCGGCGGGCGCGGCATTATGTGTATCATCCAGCAGGCGGCTCTGCAAGCGGCCCTCTAATGGTTTCATCCGTCCGGGCATAGGATAGACATTGCTTAGCGCTGCGCTAATGGCCGCCGCTTCCATACCACAGTGATACGCGACCGTGTAGGCTGCCAGCATGGTGGAGATGTGATGCGCGCCCAGCAGGTGTGAGGATAGTTGAACAGCTTGAGCGACTTTCTCAGCATTTCCAGCGTTTCCAATATTTTCCTCTGCTGGCAAGGTGCAATGCAAACCCTCCCATGTGACCTGTACATCCTGAACGCGCGTGGGCGAGAACGGGCGATGACGTGCGCGAATGGATTGCGTTTTGAGGTAGTCTTGAATCAACACGTCATCCTGGTTGTAGATGGCCATGCCATCCTCTGGCAAGGTAGCTAACAGGGTGCAGAGTTCGTGCGCGAACTGGTTCAGCGAGCCAAAATATTTCAGGTGAGCCGGGCTGATGTTCGTGAGAACGCCGATGCGGGGCCGAGCAATGTGGCATAATGCGGCAATTTCGCCGGGATGGTCGAAGCCTAGCTCGACGACGGCATACCATGACGAGGTTCCAGGCGACCGAGCGAAAGCGGCAGGCCGAGCAGGTCGTTATAGTTCTGCCAGCTTCTGAAAGTGGGAAAGTGGCTGGAGA
>DAOTVZ010000219.1:0-9162 GCA_034436045.1 Ktedonobacteraceae bacterium
GAAAATGAATGAAACTTCATCCAAACGTCAGACCATTGCAGAGATCGCAGCAAAAGCAGGGGTTTCTATCCCTACCGTCTCGCGTGTCTTAAATAATCGACCTGATGTGGCACCTGAAACTCGTGAGCGTGTGGAACAGATCATCAAAGAAAGCGGATTCATCCGCAGTCGCGTGAGGAATGTCCTGAAAGAAAGTAGCGGCATCATCGATATGCTGGTGCCAGATTTGACGAATCTTTACTCGGTGGAAATTGTGCGTGGTGTTGAGGAGGTGCTACAACGTACAGAGCTACGCTTAGCGCTTTCGCTTACGCAGAATTCTTTACAGCTTGAGCAGCGATGGCTCGCCAAAGTGATCGATGGAGCGACCGATGGAGCGATCCTCGTACTCACGCATGGTCAGTCAAATCGCCTGGACATGCTGGTTCGCAATAAGATTCCATTCGTCGTCGTTGATCACCGAGGAGAACTGGGACCCGATGTTCCCTCCGTAGGAGCAACAAACTGGCTTGGGGGACGTCTGGCGACAGAGCATTTACTTTCGCTTGGTCATCGACGAATCGCGGTGATCGGTGGAGATGCAACGCTGCCCTGTAGCCGAGATCGCATTGCCGGCTATCGTGCAGTTCTCGAAGAAGCCGGTATTCCCATTGATCCGGCACTCATACGTCCCGGCAAGTTCATCCAACAGACAGGATACGAGCAAACTATGGCGCTGCTTGACTTGCCGGAACCGCCAACGGCCATCTTTGCAGGCAGCGACACGCAGGCACTGGGCGTTTATGCAGCACTACGCGAACGCGGCCTGCGCGTACCCGACTCTATAAGTGTTGTGGGCTTCGATGATGTGCCCATCGCGTCGCTCATCACCCCCACACTGACGACGGTGCGCCAGCCGCTGGTAGAGATGGGGCGGGTCGCCACAACCATGTTACTGCGTCTGATCGCGGAAGAGCCACTTGATAGCAAGCGCGTCGAGTTGGCAACCACCCTGGTCGTGCGCGAATCCAGTGCGCCTTTGCAACTCACCCGTACAGAGAGATAATCTCTCGTCTATCAGGTGTCAAGGTTCACCTCGTCAAACGAAAGGAGGAACAACTTGTTTATTTATTCCGGCGAACAGCAACGGATGCGGTTGGCTTATCGATAACCGTGAACATGGCACGCTCTTACCTTTGACCGTACATTGTCTCGTAAGCTCATCAACACAGGTCGAATATATCTAGCAGGCAGAGATGCCAGGAAGGCTAAGAAATGCAAACAAAACTTACGCGCCGCACATTTCTCCAGGTTGCAGGTGGCACGGTTCTGACGGCCTCACTTGCAGGTTGCTTTGGGGTTGGTAGCGGTCAAACCACTACAGGGGGTAGTAGCTCGACCGTCACCATCTGGGATATCCGCACAGGTGCAGAGCAAAAAGTGGTGCAGACCGCTGTTGATACCTTTAACTCCACGCACCCCGGTATTCACGCGACGATCAACTTCTTTCAGAACGACCCCTACAAGCAAAAACTGCAAGTCGCTATGGGCGCGCATAACCCACCTGATATCTTCTTCGGTTGGGGCGGAGGCATCCTCAAATCCTATATTGACGCCAACGATGTCTATGACATGACCTCCGACCTCAATGCAAACCCCACCTGGAAAAATCGGTTTTTACCTGCGGTCATGTCAGCCGTGACCTTTAATAACAAGATCTACGGTGTGCCTAACAGCGGCATGCAACCGGTGCTGTTTTTCTACAACAAGAATATCTTCAACCAGTACCACCTGTCTCCTCCACAAACCTGGAGCGAACTGCTTGCCGCCATCAACACGCTCAAACAACACAACGTCATTCCCATTGCGCTTGCTGGCGGGAGTCAGTGGCCATACCTGATGTACGAAGAATATCTCGTTGACCGCTATGGTGGCCCATCGGTCTTCGATGCCGTTCTTGCCAATCAGACGGGGGCGTGGTCGCAAGATGCTTTCATTAAGGCCAACACCGCTATTCAACAACTGGTGACGATGGGGGCCTTTGGCTCCGCATTTGGCTCGACCATCGCGGATACCAACCAGGACGCAGCGCTCCTATACACGGGGAGAGCTGCGATGATGTTGCAGGGTAACTGGAACTTTCCTGTCTTCCTGACCAACAGCCCTCAACTCGTACAAAACGGCCAGCTCGGCTGGTTCCCCTTCCCGGCAGTCGAAGACGGCGTGGGAGACCCGAAAGATATTGCAGGCAATCCATGCAATTTCTACTCCATTGCCAGTGCCGACAAGACACCACAGAATGCCGTTACCTTCCTGAAGGACGCCAACTTAAGCGACAGTGAGGTCAAGCAGTTCATCGCAGTCGGCGATATACCTCCGGTGCAAGGGCTTGAAGCGCAGTTGGCGAGCGCGCCAAACGGCGATTGGTTGCAGTATAATTACCAGCTGGTGCAGAATGCGCCTCATTTCCAGTTATCCTGGGATCAGGCACTGCTACCTGGCCCTGCTCAGGCCCTGCTCACCAATCTGAGTCAATTGTTCCTGAAACAGATCACACCACAGCAGTTTTCCGCTAACATGAACAAGACCATTACCACTTCGTAAACCAATACATACGAAGCTTCTCAAAAACCAGCGGACAGTCCTCTCCTTTGCCCTTTGTCTCATTCATTGCCCACATAGAAAGCAATGAAACGGCGGGCAAAGGAGAGATTCCCTTGAGTGCAGGCGAAGATGGAGAAAGAAAGAGTCCCGTTTCTCTGCCCGCCGGGCTGCGGCAGAGTACGCGGCTGAGCTTGCACCGATAGGAGATTTACCATGAGTACATCGATAAAGACAGCAGCAGTAGGAAAACACCAGGAAACCTGGGTAGCGGTGCTTTGGACAACACCCGCACTGGTTTTCTATGCCGTCTTTGCACTGATTCCCATGCTCATCGCGGTCTACCTGAGTTTTACTCAATGGAACGGCCTCTCGACAGCAGTCTGGGTGGGCTGGAAAAACTGGATTGCGCTCTTTTCCGACTCCATCACCGGCCATTCATTGATCCTCACTTTCGAGTTAATGGTGCTGAGCTGGGTTATTCAAACACCGCTCAGCCTGCTACTTGGTGTCTTTATGGCTGGCCGTCAGCGTTATCGCTCCGTACTGAGCGTCTTCTACTTTATTCCACTCCTTTTCTCTACGGTTGCTATCGGCCTCACCTGGGAATCTATTCTGGATCCGAATTTTGGCCTGCTGAATACCCTGTTGAGGACAATTGGCCTTCCCTGGTTGGCAAAAGGATGGTTTGGTGACCCGCACCTGGCCTTTTACGTCATCGTTGCTCTCATTGCCTGGCAGTTCATCCCCTTTCACGCCCTGCTCTACATGGGAGGCGCACGCCAGATTCCGAGGGAATTGTACGAGGCGGCCAGTATCGACGGAGCGGGGAGGCTGCCACAGTTCTTCTCGATCACTATTCCTCAGCTCAAATATACCATTATCACTTCTACCACCCTGATTCTCACCGGTTCTCTTACCTACTTTGATCTCATCTGGGTGACAACCGGCGGTGGTCCGGGCTACGCAACACGTATCCTGCCGCTCCAAATGTATATCACCGCCTTCCAGAGCGAATCGGTGGGGTACGGCAGCGTACTGGCTGTCCTGCTGGCCGTGATTGGTATCCTTCTCTCGTTCATCCTCCTGCGTTTTAGCGGCTTTACCAGGATGTCAAGCCAGCGCGAAGGATTGTAGCGCACGTAACGAGATAAAACAAGAAGGTGAGAAACACACATGGGTATTAGCACAACGCCCGACACAACATCTGTAGAGGTTTCCAGAAGGCAACAACCGGAGCAGGCACTGCATTGGAACCGCTTCGCAGAGGTTCTTCCCGCCTTTTTGGGCATTGTCTGGCTGGTCATTGCTTTCTATCCGATCCTCTTTATGCTGATGACCAGCCTGCGCCCACTGGCGAACTTTTTCACAGATATTCCCTGGCTGCCCCCTTCGCACCCCACGCTGGCGAACTACGAGAACGTCTTACAGGCCGATTTTGGTCTCTACTTTGTCAATAGCGTCTTCGTCACCGTCATCAGCGTCCTGCTGATCTTGATCGTCTCTCTTCTGGCCGCCTATGCCATCTCGCGCATCCGTAATCGCTTCACACTTAGTGTCTTCAACCTGTTCCTCTTCGGACTGGCGATTCCTTTGCAGGCAACAATCATCCCGATCTACGCTTTGATTACCGCAATGCACCTTTACGACACACTGTTCGCGCTGATCCTGCCCTACGTGGCCTTCGGCATTCCACTATCCGTGCTTGTTCTGGTCACCTATATCAGAGATATCCCAAACGAACTGCACGAATCAATGTATCTGGATGGCGCTGGGCATTTTCGCATCTTACGCAGCCTGGTTCTGCCCCTATCACGCCCTGCGGTGATTACTGTCGTCATTTATGAATCCATCCAGGTCTGGAATGGTTTCCTGTTCCCACTGGTGCTGACACAGAGTCCAAGCGTCCGTGTCCTCCCGTTGGCGCTATGGAGCTTCCAGGGAGAATTTACCACCAATGTACCGGCTATTCTTGCAGCCGTCTTCCTTTCAGCCACCCCCATCATTCTGCTCTACATCTTGGGCAGGCGTCAGTTACTCGCCGGCTTGATGGCAGGCTTTAGTAAATAACCGACGATAGTACACATGAAGGGAAGAGACAAACTGAAAACGAAAGGAAACTACTCATGCCAGCAAATGTGCTAACGACAAAGGGAACGTCCATCATTGACGAGAAAGGCCAGGAGGTTCTGTTACGTGGCTTTGGCCTGGGCGGATGGATGAATATGGAGAATTTCATCACCGGTTATCCAGCCAATGAAGAAGCTCAGCGGCAAGCTCTCCGCCAGGTGTTGGGGGACGACCGCTATGAATTCTTCTTCGACCGCTTCCTGGAATATTTTTTTGAACGCGACGATGCTCAGTTCATTGCGTCACTTGGCCTCAACCTGCTGAGACTGCCCATCAACTATCGCCACTTCGAATCAGATATGGAGCCGTTTGTCATCAAGGAAGAGGGCTTTAAGCATCTGGATCGTGTCATCAACCTGTGCGCCGAGCAGCACATATACACTATCATCGACCTGCATGCGTTGCCCGGCTATCAAAATCAGGCCTGGCATAGCGACAACCCGACCCACAAAGCCTTGTTCTGGCAACATAAGCACTTTCAGGATCGGGCAGTTCACCTCTGGGAAGTCATCGCCAATCGTTACAAAGGTAATCCCTGGGTAGCTGGCTACAATCCCATGAACGAGCCTGCCGATCCCAGCGAGAAGATGCTCCTACCCTTCTATCAGCGGCTCTACCAGGCTATCCGCGCTGTCGATCCCGATCACATCCTCTTCCTGGAAGGCAACCGCTATTCGACAGAATTCCACATGTTTACAGAAACCTGGCCTAATGTCATTTACACCGTCCATGACTATGCCCTCCCTGGCTTCATTGACGGTGGCCCTTATCCCGGTATCTCTCGCGGAGAGTATGTCGATAAAGCTGTTCTGGAGCAAACATTTTTGCGGCGAACAACCTTCATGCGGCAAACGGGGACACCGATCTGGGTGGGCGAATTTGGGCCAGTCTACGTGGGGGATCCGACCGCTGATGCCATGCGCTACCAGGTTCTACGTGACCAGCTAGAAATCTACAACCGCTATCAAGCTCACTGGGCTATCTGGACCTACAAGGATATCGGCTTGCAAGGGATCGTCTATACGGCACCCGACTCACCGTGGAGAAAGTTGTTAGCATCTTTCCTTGAGAAAAAGGCCCGTCTGGGCGTCGATTCCTGGGGCAGCCTCGATACCCATATTCGTCCACTTATACAACCGCTAGAGGAAACCTTTGACAAAGAGTTTCCCGACTACCATCCTTTCCCCTTTGGCGCTCGCTGGATGATCCATCTGCTGGTTCGGCATATCTTGTTTGCCGAAGCATTGCTCCCGGAGTTTGCAGCACTCTTCAAGGGCATGAACGAGCAAGACATCGATACCTTGATGCAGTCCTTCCGGTTTAAAAACTGCTTGCAACGTACTGAATTAGCCAGCATACTCTCGTCTCCCACTCAATGAGGAGAAGCTAAAAACATGAAGGGAGGCACGAGATTTGCTCCTCCCTTCAGTGGTGGTTCCGCTTCGACCTGCTAGGCACCCATTCTCGGTCGATACTGAATCGCTTCGGCCACGTGATTGGCAAGGATCAGGTCGCTTTCGGCCAGGTCGGCAATCGTGCGTGCCAGTTTCAGGACGCGGTGAAAGGCGCGCGCGGAGAGATGCAACTGCTGCATAGCAGCCTTCAAAAGTTTCTCGGCTGAGGCATCAGCGTCGCAGAAGGCACGCACCTCGGCTGGCCCCATCTCGGCATTACAAGTTAATTTTGTGCCCTTGAAACGCGCCAATTGCCGGTCACGCGCCGCCTGGACACGCTTGCGAATAACCTCCGAAGTCTCCACATTGCGCTTGTCGGCCAGTTTCTCATAATCGACGCGCGGCACCTCGACATGGATATCAATGCGATCCAGCAACGGGCCACTGATACGCTTCTGGTAACGCGCAATCGCCGTCGCCGAGCAGTGACACTCACGCACCGGGTCGCCGTAATAGCCACAGGGACAGGGATTCATACTGGCAACCAGCATAAAATTAGCCGGATAGGTAATTGTGCCCTGCGCGCGCGAAATGGTGACTATCTTATCTTCCAGCGGCTGGCGCAACACCTCTAGCACGCTCTGCCCAAACTCCGGCAACTCATCGAGGAACAACACCCCACGATGAGCCAGGCTGATTTCACCGGGACGCGGAATACGTCCGCCACCTACCAGGCCCGCGTGGCTGGTCGTATGATGCGGCGAACGGAATGGACGTTGCAAGATCAATGGTACGTCGGTCGGTAGCATCCCACTTACACTATATATCTTCGTGACATCTAATGCCTCTTCTACACTCATACGAGGCAAAATGGAGGGAGTGGTACGCGCTAACAGCGTTTTGCCAGAACCAGGGGGGCCGCTCATCAAAATATTATGGCCGCCACTGGCGGCGACTTCTAAAGCGCGCTTCACATGTTCCTGACCACGCACCGAGGCCATATCGTGCGTATAGCTGACATCCTTGACATGTTCTAACAGGTGCGGGTCGCGCGTATACGGCTCAATCCTCCGTTCCTCGTTCAGATGTGCGACCAGTTGTCCCAACGTCTCGACAGGATAGATCATCACACCCTCGATCAGCGTGGCCTCAACGGCATCGGCAGCGGGAACGAAGACGGCCTTCACCTGCTTCTCACGGGCCAGCGCGACCATCGGTAAGATGCCGTTGGTATGGCGCACACTGCCGTCCAGTGAGAGTTCGCCTAAAAAGAGATACTCTTCAATCTGCTGATCAGGCGTAATCTGGCCCGATGCCAGCAAGAGTGCTATGGCGATAGGAAGATCATAGGCCGGCCCCTCTTTGCGCAAGTCGGCGGGAGCCAGGTTTACGGTAATGTGTTTGAAGGGGAAAAGACAACCACTGTTCTTAATCGCCGCTTTGACGCGCTCTTTCGCTTCGTTGACGGCGGCATCGGGGAGACCAACAATGATAAACGCTGCCAGTCCATTGGAGATATCCACCTCTACTTCAATTAAAGCTCCATCAAGGCCGATGACCGCGCAGCTTCGCACCATAGACAACATAGACCGCTATCCTCCTCAACAATAGATATGCGCATACTATACATGAAGGCACGTTGAAATGCAAGATAGTACTATTGGTCAAGTGTCATCCTGGTAACTTCTTATAAAGCTGGCCTCAGCGTTCTTGCCAGTACCAGATATCGCCAAAAGCCGTGCCCAGCCATGTCGCGCCCAGGCTCATCAGCAGCACCAGAGGAACTACCAGGAGCAGACTCTGCCCGCCCGGTGTCAATACGGTCGTTACATCGGTGGGCAAAGGCAACGCTGGCACAAGATGCATCAGCAGGGCAACGATGGTAGAGGGGCCAAGCCAGGCTGGAAAAGCCACACAGAGACCGACCAGCCAGATGTTATGCAGGCCATTTTGCTCAAAATCCTTCGCATCGCGCCGCCGCTGCCGGTACGCTACCGCATCAATCAATAGACCGGCAATCACGAAGAGCCAGGGCACCAGCACAATCGTGACATTCAACACGGGCGCTCCTGCCGAGGGACGGAAGATCATGCCCAGGTTATCAACCGCCCACCAGAGGCCAGTAATGACAAAACTCTGGGTAAAAAGCGAAAGCAGGCAGATAATCAGCGCGGTAAGCGTGGCCGCACCGGGTTTGCGCGTCACCTGCACCGCACTGACAAGGAAAACGCCACCCGCCAGTGCCAGCACCAGGGGATAGGTGATCAATTGCAGCGAACCAATGGGAATAGCCGTGAAAGCTGTTAATGCAGGTAAAGCCAACTCGACCGTACCAGCAAACAAAATCAGGCACGTCCACTCCATGCCACTCAATCCTAACCAGCGATGTAGTGGGCGACCCGAACGTCGATCATAGTTGATCTCAGCAGCCACAGCATACACAATGCCAATGCCCGCCATCAGACCGCCAAACGTTCCCATCAGATGAAAGGGTGCCCAGAGGGTCACATCAATGCCGTATAGCTCATGCCAGTAGTTGTCGAAAGGAGCCGCTATCAAGTCGGTCAACGCCCCAAAACCGAGCAGGATAAAGCCGAGGGGAGCATGGAAATAGTGCAAGACGCTCACTGTCGTGCTATCATCCACACCAGGGGCACGATGCCAGTAGCGTACCGTCTCCAGTAACACAACCAGAAGCGCGATTACTCCGGCGGCTCCAACTCCTGAGTAGATTAACATATGTGGTGGAATCCAGAACTGGTCACGTCCAAGATAGTCATGCCAGCGCCTATCCCATGCCAGACCCAGCTCGGCCTGAAGGAGTAGATAGAGCATAATCCAGATGCTGATGCGTCGAAAACGCCGTTCAGCGAAGGTCGCTTGCCAATTAGAGGAAACCTGAGCAGATGCCGTTTTAGTACCACCCTCATGCACAGTCGATTGTGACATATGTGAATCCTTTTCCAGACTATCGTCGTGCCGACGACAGCAAGCAAACATCCGGCATTCCTTGCATATCCCTCCCTCTATCCCCCTCTCTATTGTACGGTCAATCTCC
>DAOTVZ010000220.1:0-23855 GCA_034436045.1 Ktedonobacteraceae bacterium
CCATACGGCCCATAGAGCTGGTTGCCCAACATCTGGGTACTGCCCGCCGTGGGACTGATGGCGGGCACCAACGGTGGCAAGGGGCCGGAGCCAATGAGCATGCCTCCAGGCGGGAGGAGGAAATGTCGTGGCTGCATGACGCTTCCAGCACCATGGCTCGCACAGCACCCTGCCACGAGATATTCACACCGTATGAGAGGGGTATCACATCGATAGACCTTTCTCTCTCCTTGTCGTCTACGAGGCAATGTCCACTACTCATTGCGATACCGCTCTTGTAATCCCTCCAGGTAATATTCGACACTTTTGTCTGTTGGATGAGGAAACGCAGGTGGTTTGATCTTCCCCGTGATTCTCAGTTCAGCAATAGATGCGATAATCTTGGCATGATTTTCAATCCAGGCCATCATCGCGTCACTATAGCGGGGATAGACCTCGGTAAAGGAGGTTTGCCCACTATCTTCCTCATAGGTGTAGACAGGCGGGTCGTCGCCCTCGGAGAGGCGGAAGAAGTTGAAGGTATAGCCCTGATGCATTTCAAACACGAAGGCATCCTCTGGCAGCTTCAGCAGAAACTGATCTTCTTCCAACAGTTCCCTGGCCCAGTGCTGAATCTGCGGCAGGTCTTCATACAAGCACTCGGTGCCAACGGTGAAACTGCCCCCACCGTGGCCCATCCAGAGCAGATATTCTCTGTAAGCTTGTGGCAACTTCACACCGAGACGCTGCTCCAATTCCACAATCTCTTCCTCCGTGCATGGTTTTAGTTCGGCAGGAGGGAGCGTGTATAACTCGTCAAGTCGCTTTTTGACCCGATCCAGGTACAACATGATTGGTTTCTTTCGATGTGTATTCTTTAATGCCTTAATGCCTTTCCTCAGGTCGAAGAACATGCCTGAAATCAGACTCAGGACGATAAGAACTATACAAGTGCATGTGGTTTTCATCAAGGTTCGTTTGTATCCAGATACGTCCGCACTGTTCGCATTCATACATCAACCTATCATGAATAAATAAGAAAAATGCATCATTCATAATGCTGCTGAGATTGCTATCTTCTCCCAAGTAGGTAGAGATAAACAACGCACGATTTTCTGGTGATGGATAGTACTTATTCAGAAAAATATCCATCTCTCCTTTTGCATAAGCTAGAAAGAAATCTACAACATATGCTATAAATTTGTCAAAATTTTCTCCGTAATCTCTGTCTGTAAGGAGATGGGCTTTATAAGACAAGTTATCTGTCTGATCAACAATCACATGGCCACAAAGACAACGTAATTTCACAATGTATCTCCTTTAAGTGTTTTTCCCTCTGAAGTGAGCAAAGAATAGTTAACGTGAGTTCTGGATAAGCAGACCCTGCTCCGATGAGGTAAAATAGGAGCCATACTAAGAGCTTCTATTACCCATCGGAGGGAGCTGGAAATGAGTGTACTGGAATTGTTTTGTGATGTCGATGATTTTTGGCTCTGTTTTGAACCCCAATGGAAAGCCAACCAGCTTGCAGCCGGGAGGCAGCGTGAAAGGCAAGGGCAGTTATGCCCAAGTGAAATCATGACCATCCTGATCCATTTTCATCAGTCAAACTATCGAACCTTTAAATCCTACTACAAGCAGCATGTCCAAGTCCATCTGACGAGTGAATTTCCTCATTTAGTGAGCTATCAGCGCTTTATCGCCTTGATCCCAGATACGCTGGTCCCACTGCTTGCTTACTTACAGAGCCGATATGGGCCCTGTACTGGCATAAGCTTCATTGATTCGACTTCCTTGGAAGTCTGCGCTCCCAAACGGATCAGCCAGCATCGCGTCTTTGCGCCCGACGCCAAGCGTGGCAAGACCAGCACTGGATGGTTTTACGGGTTCAAACTGCACTTAGCCGTGAAGGATCGCGGTGAGTTATTGGCCTGCTGTCTCACCCCTGGCAATGTGGATGATCGCGCTCCTGTTCCCTCTTCGGTCAAAAACCTGCGAGGCAAATTGTTTGGAGATCGCGGCTATCTTTCTGCTCCTTTGACACCATTGCTCTTTGAACAAGGATGACATCTCATCACCAGGTTACGTAAAAACATGAAAGATTGTCTGATGCATCTTTCTGACAAGCTCTTGCTACGCAAACGAGCCATTATTGAATCGATTATTGACCAACTCAAGAACATTTCCCAGATTGAGCATTCTCGTCATCGCAGTCCAACCAATTTTGTCGTCCATTTGATTGCTGGACTTCTTGCTTACAGCCATCAGGAGAAAAAACCAGGTCTGCATCTCGACGAACGCACTCTCCTGGCAGCTTGACCTGTCTAGCTTATCCAGAACTCACGTTAATGAGCAAAAAGTACTACCATCGATGGACGAGATGGCAGGCAAGGCGATTGCTAAAAGGCTTGTGACCTGTAAGCTCAACTAAACAGAAGCACTTACTGTGGAGGCATGTGATGGGCATGAACGAACGTACCCTGGGAATAGGGTATAGTGCTTTGTCAAACTTCATTGCGTCCTTTTTTGGGATTGCTCAAATAGCTTCCCAGGCAGTTTTGACGTTTCCTATAAAGTACAAAATGAAGTTTGCCAAAGGACCGCACCAGTATTAACAGGCTATTCTGGCAAAAGGCGCATAAAAACTTCGTTGCCGAGCAGGCGACCGCGCTGGCTCAGGCGCAGCCAGCCGTCCTGGTAGTCGAGCAGACCGGCTTCCTCCGCGACATGCAGGCGATCTCCGACGAAACTTTGGAAGCTCTGGCCAAAGCGTTCTTCAAAGGTAGGCAGATGCAACCCCATTGCTGTCCGTAGGGCCAGGAAGGCGGTTTCGGACATTTCCTGCACACGACCAACTTCCTCGCTCTCGACAATCGGCATCTGTCCGTCCTTCAGATGGCGGATATAGCGCTGTGGGTCACGTTCATTGGAGAAGCGTCGCCCACCGAAGTAAGAATAGGCCCCCGCCCCCATCCCCAGATAGGGCAGATTTTGCCAGTAAGTCAGATTGTGGCGGCTATGATGGCCCGGCAGCGCCCAGTTGGAGATCTCATAGTTAATGTAGCCCGCCTTGCGCAGTCGTTCGTCGGCATACTCGTACATGTCGGCACACAGATCCTCGTCGGCGGGCGTGATGCGCCCCTGTGCCGTCCAGTCATAGAAGGGCGTACCCTCCTCAATAATCAGCGAGTAGAGCGAAAGATGTTCGGGACGCAGATCGAGGGCACGTTCCAGCGTCTCTTGCCAGTGCTGCATTGTCTGTTCTGGCAAGCCGAACATGAAATCCAGGTTGATCGAGGTGAAACCTGCGGCACGCGCGCACTGCACGGCCTGCGTGATCTCTTCCGGCGTGTGAATGCGGCCCAACACTTTGAGCAAGTGGGCATCATAGCTCTGCGCACCTATACTTAAGCGATTGATCCCCGCGCTGCGCAAGCCCTCAAGATGACGCTGACTCAGCGTGCCGGGATTGGCCTCCAGCGTGATCTCTGCGTCTTGATCGACGGCAAAGGCATCCTGGCAAGCCGCAAGCAGGCGCATGATCTGCTCTACGCTGAGCAGGCTGGGTGTGCCACCGCCGAAGAAGATGCTACGCGAGCGACGTGGCCGACCATCGGGATAGCAAACCCTTCTACCGGCAAGCGCGATTTCAGCAAGCAAGGCACGCACATACGGTTCACGCAGAGGAAGTATGCCCGCGTAAGTGTTGAAATCGCAATAGTAACAGCGTGTATGACAAAATGGGACATGTAGATAAAGCGCGACCGTCTCCATTAGCTGCTGAAGTGGCTCGGTCGGCAATAAGAGCGTTGCCGGTAGTTGAGTTGTCTGATTTGTCGATGTAGATCGCGTGTGGGCCTCACACTGGGATATTGTTGTCATAGGTTCATCATTATAAGGGCATGATTGATCTTGCCCACCGCATGCTTGATCATGCGACGGGCAAGATCAACTATATCCTTACGGTTTAGGGTGCCCCACCGGTCAATGGCGAGGTAGGTGTTGGCTGGCCCGGCGGTGAGCTAGGTAGTCCTGGCGGCATATTCGAAGTATCAAGCAACATCGTTTGATTGACGGGCGTGATCTTAGTGGTCGGCAGAGCCTTTTGCTCTAACAACCATGCAGTCAACGCATTGTTCTTCAAGGCTTGAAGGGTGCTACTATCGATAGGGCGCGATGGGTCGATGCCCAGAATTTGAATGATATGATAGGCACCATTCTCGTTGATAGCAGGACTGATCTCGTTGACATAGCGCTGCGGACTGAAAATCCAGTTATCGACGATACCACTGGTATTATCGGCCTCGTCCAGAATATACTGGCCGCGCGCAATCCAGCCGAGGTAGCCCCCCTTCGTATTCGTTGCGGTATCGACGGAATACTTTTTAGCGAGCGCGGCGAAGTCGCCACCCTTCTTGAGTTGTTGCAGAACGTTATTCGCGTCTTTTTGCGTATCAATCGTCATGACGCGCACATCGACCTGGTAAGCAGGAGATTTGATAAGGGAGGCAAGGTAGTTCTGCATATTCTGACGGCGCTGAAGCAGCGTCATCATGGCATACACGTCGGCATCGCTAATGTTATCCTGGCTCAAGAACTGGCTATAGGTGGTGGTGGTAGGCAAATTGGCCTTGAAGTCGGCGATGGCCTTATTGACCTGCGCCGCCGTCGGCTCCACTTTGGCCTGCACGCTACTACTCTGTGTAGCCAGCCAGTTACGGATCAGCACATCATCCTGCAGCCATTGCACGCTATCGTTGCCCACCTGAGATTGATCATAATATTGTTCTTCCTGGGGGATAGTGTTTTGCAGCATATTCTGGTACTGAGCATTTAGCGTATCATGCTGCTTCTGTGCATCCTGAAGCTTAGCCTGAGCGGCGGCAATCTGCGCCTTCAGGCTGGCACGTTGCGCAGAATCCGAAGCCGGTGTGGCCTGCAACTGCTTATTCAGCGCATTGATTTGATTAGTTTCGTTATCAATAATAGTTTGCTGGGCCGCAACCTGTTTCTGCAAGCTATCGCGCTGCGCATTCAGCCCGTGAACGCCATAGATTTTATTGGCGGTCATTTGAGCGTCAAGTGCGACGAGTTTTCGATACTCCGATTGTGAAATCTGCTGCCCATCTACGCTTGTAATAGGCAAGCTGGGGGTGATGATATTGAGATTGACCCAGTACCCGATGAATACAGCGACGATAATAAGAGCGATGAGGATGGTCATGGCCCAAATAGCGCGATGCTGAAGACGTGATTTCTCGGCGCGCGAAAGATGGCCACCCCAGCCGAAAATCAACGGCTTGCCATCACGGCGAGCCTCAACGTGCGCCGTCTGCCGAGAGTAACGCTTCTCCTTGCTCCTGGCTCTGGCCGGTCGCGTAGTGCGCTGGGGTTCTGGCCGACGCGCTGTCTGACTACTCATAAGCTTGCGGTTCTTCCCTTCTGAGTTCTCCTGCGCGCCAGAGTATCGATGTCAATGCGGACATACGCAGGAACAGATGTTGACTTCAAAAAACGCGGCGAAGATGAATACGCGAGTTTTATGAGAACAGCAGCGTATTCATCTTGACCAGCCGACGAAGCTACAGGGTGAGCTGCCTGCCTCCGCGCTACATGCCGCGAATATGCTCTGCGGTATAGGGGAGCAGGGCCATATAACGCGCCTGCTTGAGCGCAACACTCAGCTTGCGCTGATGTTTGGCGCATGTACCGGTCTTGCGGCGCGGCTCGATCTTGCCGCGATCAGAGATGTAGCGCTTCATGAAACGAGCCGCATCCTTATAATCGATCTCGCGCACGTGATCGTAACAAAACTGACAAACCTTGCGGCGTGAGCCGCGCTCTGTGCGTCCACCCTCGCGTCGCTCGCGGCGGGGCGCACTTGTTTCAGAACGTTTCTGCACGGACTGTTGCTCCTTCAATATTTAGAAGGGGTTGTCATCCAAATCTCCCAGGTCCTCTTCAACCTGCCCACCGACAAAATTGGAGCCACCGGCCTGCTGGCTCTTCGGTGTGAGCATCTCCATATCGGTCACTATCACCTCAAGGGATGTGCGCTCTTTACCCTCTCGGTCAGTATATCGGCGTGGAGACAGGCGGCCCTCAACATACACCTTCATACCTTTTTTGAGGTACTTGTTGCATGTCTCCGCCAATTGACGCCAGGCAACAATATTGAACCACTCGGTTTCCTCCTGGCGCTCGCCGGTGCTGGATTTAGTCACACGGTTGACGGCCAGTGAGAATTTCGTGACCGCAATGCCATCAGCAGTGTAGCTCATATCGGGGTCTTTGCCTAGATTTCCGATGAGTATTATTTTGTTCATAGCCCAGTTTCCTTTCGGTCCGGTTCGGTATAATAAACAGACCCCTCGGCTCATGAGAGATAAAAGGATGACGTTCCCAAACGATACACAAACTAGGCTTGAATGCCCTCTTCTTCTTCCTCGTCGATAGCGGGCGGAATAGCCGCCATTTCCTCTTCTGAAAGCTCCACAACAGGACTCTCAGTCTCCTCTGCCGACGCGGCCTCGGCGGGCGCAGAGCTGGCAATGGTGGTGCTTTCAGCGTTGGCTGCCGCTACACTGGCTGCGGCGGCGCGCGCCTCGCGCTCCTGGCGCTCCTTCTGAACCGCTTTGGGGTCACGCCGCTTTACCATATGGCGGAGAACAATTTCCGAAACTGTGAGTGTACGTTCGAGTTCGGCAACAGTCTCAGGGGTCAGGACCATATCGATGAAAATGTAATAGCCGTCGCGGTGATGCTGAATCGGATAGGCGAGCCGTCGCCGCCCCCACTGATTCACCTGGACAATCTGGCCGCCATGATTGGCGACAATCTGTTCGATACGGCCCAACACAGAGCCGATCTCTTCTTCACTGACTTCGGGATAGAGTATGAACCCCAGTTCATAGTCTCGTGTCACGAAGCCACCTCCTTCCTCTGGGTATGCATCCGGTCAGGTTCGGCGCTCGCATCCGACGAGTGCCCCTGCCAGAGCAGGTGGAACATGATTAGCTTAAACACCGTGCTATTATAACATTCTTCGCTATGCCTGACAATAGAGCCGAGGTGCCTTCCCCGAAGCGATACCGTCGCTCCGGGGCCGAATACTTTCCACGTATCTATTCTTTAAATACAGCAGAAAAATGGAAAAGCGGAAACGAATCGTACTTTTCTCTAACCAGCAAGGCGGGGTACTCGCTGGTGCCCTGTCTGGGACCTATTTCCAATTGACAGTTACCCCTCCATGTCCCATACTATATACACAGTTCGCCCGCAACACTTCTCATCAAGGTGGGAGATACATGCAACAGCAACCAGAATCGCCCTTATCAAGCCAGAGAACACGGCCAGCCTTGTCGCGTATGCGACCCCCGGCAGCCGTCGTGGCTGGCTCGTTGCGCTCCTCACACGCGCTGGCCTCCGCAAGCAGACAACGGGGCCTGTGGGGCAAAATTGCGCTCTTGCTGCTGCTACTCCTGCTGATTGAAGTCGGCTTGCTAGCCCTCTATCCCCTGTTCATCACTACAAATAGTACCGGTGACGCGCTACAAAAGGCCTGGAGCACGCTTTTCCTCTGGCTTCCCCGCCTCTACTGGACGAATACGCCCGTCGCGCAAGGCGAATTAAGCCTGCTTCCATGGCTCTCTCCGCTCACCGCCGTTGGCAAGCGCCACCTGATTATCTGCGCCACCGCGCTGGCGCTCGTCGGCTCGCTACTGGCGGCGCTGGTAGGTCGGTGGATTGAGCGCAGGTCTGTCCCACGCTTCACCCTCGGCATCCTCTTCTGCCTTGTCCTCTTCGGTAGTCTGCTGTCAGGGTTGACACTGCTGTTCGTGCCGGTGAGCAGTAACCTACTTATGCAGCCGACGCTACTTAATGGCTTCTACGGGCGCATGCTCGCCTTCTACCATCTCAGCCCCTACGGCGCTATTCCGGCATCCTTGCATCATGATCCGCTATGGTCGCTGCTCCAGAACGGGGGTGCGACACTCCCTGATAGCACCGGTATAGGGCCGGTCTGGCTGGATATCTGTCTGCTGATAGCACTACTCAGCGGCAACAGCATCGGATTTCTTATGTTCGGCTTTCGTCTGCTCGGACTGCTCGCACATGTCGGCAACGTGATCCTGCTCTGGCACGGCCTGAGTCGGTTTAAGCCCGCAACGCGCGTCACTGGCACACTGCTCTACGCCTGGAATCCGCTGGTGCTGCTCTTCAGCGTTGTCTTCATGCGCCAGGAAGTCGTCTTGCTGCTCTTTTTACTGCTTGCTACCCTGTTTCTGCAGCGCGCGTCGCCCACACTGGCCTGGATACTGGTCGTACTAAGTGCCCTGATGAACAGCTTCTACCTCTTACTCCTACCGGTTGCCTTCAGTTTCCTGCTGCGTCAGTCGCGTCTGCTTACGTTCAAGCGATGCTTATTGTGGTGGATAGGCATGCTCTGCATCACCGTTCTGGTCAGCGCGCTGGCCTACGCGCCCTACTGGCACGGCTGGGGGCTGTCCGGCATCGGTGCCAGCCTGCGTCAGAGCTTCTTTCCTCCCACCGCCATCAATTCGCTCGACGCGGCACTACAGCACTTACCCATTACGTTACCCACATCGCTATCCTGGCTGCTCAAACCACAATCCTGGGCTACCCTCGTCCTGGCACTAGAGGCATTGCTCTTGCTGATAGGAATCTGGCTGATCGACACAGTTCCGATGGCGCTGCTTTTTAGCTGCTGGGTACTCCTGCTCGGCATCATGCTGGAACCTATCTACTGGCCCTGGTACATGCTACCACCCCTGGGACTGGCCATCTACTCCACCAACCGGCGCACGCTTGAACTGACCATACTGCTGATGGCAGGCGCGTTTGCCTGTATGTGGTTCTGGCTCTCCTCCGCACCTGATGCGGGCCTGGCGCTGGCATTCCTGGCTGTGCCGATTCTATTGTGGGGCTGGCTGCTCTTCTTCGTCGCCACCTGGCATATGGCTCACAAAGAGGAGACGATACCGGAGACAACACCCGACGACCGGCAACGCTACCTCCGCCTATCCAGTTTCTCATGGCCCCGGAACGAAGAGAATGACCGCGAGGGTACATCTCTACAATGAATAACAGGTGGAAGGCACATCACCCCACAATGAGGTAATACTCCCGCTCACCCTGTTCGTCACACCCGATACAAACATCTGACGACTACCCGGCACAAATTTTCGGGGCTTGTCAGCATAATCAATCTATGCTATACTCGGCACGCAAGCGGGGTATGCTCTTGAAAAAGGCCGCTCTTCGCCTTTGATAGAACAGCAAAAGAGATTGAAGTGGTTTCAATTGCTCCTCGGTCTGCCATACTGATACTGCCCTCACACAGCGACATTGCGTATGGTCGTGTGGAAATTTGCAGAGGTGGGGCTGATTGAGCGAGCTTGCATGATGGTTGCCCCGCGCACACAAAGAAAGAGAGAAAGATGAAACAGAAGCTTAAAACACATAAGGCCATGTCAAAGCGGGTAAAAATTACCGCCTCTGGCAAATTCCTGCGCCGCAAAGTGGCCATCAGCCACCTGCGCCGTCACAAATCGTCGCACTTGATCCGTTCGGCAGACAAAACCTTCGAGCTGTCACACGCCGACAGACGCCGCATGAAGCGGCTGCTACCCTACGCTTTCTAAATGTTCAGCGTATGTATCTCCATGCACAGGTGAAATGAGAGGATAATCAGGAACTATGCCAAGAGTCAAACGCGGCGTACCCGCACACAAAAAGCATAAGAAGATCTTGCAACTGGCCGAAGGCCATCGTGGCACACGCAAGCGGCTCTTCCGTCCCGCGCACGAGTCCGTCATGCGCTCGCTGGCGTATATGTATCGTGATCGCCGCAATCGTAAGCGCGATATGCGTCGTCTCTGGATCACGCGCATCAACGCAGCAGCGCGCATGTATGGCGTTTCGTATAGCAGGCTCATGCACGCTATCCACAGTGCCAATATCGAGGTTGATCGCAAGATGCTGGCCGAGATGGCCGTCCATGACCAGAACGCCTTCGGCGCGCTCGTCAAACTGGCACTGGAAAGCGTCTCACAATAACCCTCGATTGAATCACATAAGCAGGCAAGTGAGACAGGGTACCTGCGCCCCTATAATCACAACAGGCGTAACCGGCATCGTATCATTGTAGGGATGTCCCTCGCCGGTACCCCTGCCTCACGGCCACACAGATTTTTACACTCATGACCGTTATCACCAGCCTCTCCAATCCACGCATCCGTATGCTACAAGACCTGCTTACCCCACGCGGGCGCAAGCAGCACGGTCTTTTTTTGATGGAAGGGCCACATCTGCTGATTGCTCTCCTCGACGCACAGATCATCCCACACGAGGTATATTATCAGCCGGAGCTACTCAGCCGAACTGCTGAGGGACAAGCTCTGTTGCAGCGCCTGCTGCATACGAAGGCGATTGCCACACACAGCCCGATAGAGGTCAGCACGCGCGTGATTGAGGCTATTGGTGAGACTCAGACATCGCAAGGTGTGGTCGCCGTTTTGCCGCTCAGCGCTTTTGCCGCTGAGGCAGTCCGGCGGCGGCGTCCCCCCAGGATGCGGCCCGCGCTGCTTATCCTGGATGACCTGGCCGACCCTGGCAACATGGGAACGACGCTGCGTACCGCGCTGGCCACCGACGTAGAGGCGGTACTGCTCACGCCCCGTTGTGTCGATTGCTTCAATCCAAAAGTGGTGCGTGCCGCCGCCGGGGCACATGTGAGACTGGTCATTGAGAAAGACCTTTCCTGGCCAGAAATTGCGCTGCGTGTCACCGCTCACTGCCAGGGGGCACCGCGCGTGCTGCTCGCTGAGGCTGGTAGTGCGCACTACTACTTCACACAGGACCTCACCAGACCTTTCGCGCTCATCATCGGCAACGAAGCACATGGACCCTCAGCCGAGGCGCGTGCGCTGGCAACAATGTCCATCGCCATCCCGCAAGCCAACGGTGTGGAGTCGCTCAACGCGGCGATAGCGGTCAGCATCATCCTCTACGAAGCGGTTCGGCAGAGGCTCAGTGCGGCGCAGGGGGAACAGCAGGAGAGGGACGCGGCAAGGTAAAACAGAAGTGTTCCACATGTCCAGCAGAGTGGGAACCAATCAAAAGGCACGGGAACACTTCGTCGGCTTCGTATTCATAAATCCGATTTTATACATCAAGCGATTGCACCGATAGCGGCACACGCAAGAGTTCAGTGTATATGGACGATTTTACCAGCGGGAAAACATTTCGCGGCGCGGGGCCTCGCTGGTCGTCAACGCATCTGCACCACAGCCGTCGCAGGCAGCCGGGGCCGTTCCACTGTGCGGCAAGCCGCAGATTTCGCATATCCAATGATGACATTCAAGCGCTGGCTTACTCTTCACTATGTAATTGTTCACAACGGTCATTGCCTCATCGAGAGCGCTTGCAGAGCGCGATGATCTATCGATAATCATAACCACTCCTCCTTGCGTTAAGTCATCATCTTGTTCTCTGACGAAAACTCACTATGGTACATTACTGGTATGTATAAAGTCTACCTGGGGAACAGCGAAAAAGTCCACGAAAAAGGATAGGCGTTCTGGATACTATATATAAGTGGAAGGTTATATATATTCTGGTTAGCCAGGCTTTGTCTGGGTTCTTGAGTTTGAGGATGGTCAGGATGAAGGTATTGTTCCATGAGTGCTAGAGCATCGGTCAAATAGCCAGGCGGCATGGGATCGCGCGTTTGGGGTAGCAATCTCAAGCTGCCTGGCTATTTGACCGATGCTCTAGTAGCTGGATGCGCCAACAGATGCGGAACTCACGATGATTCGTATCTCGGTACACCATAGTTAGTTTTTTTGGCTATAACAGGTGCAGTACACTAATTCCCCCGACTGACCCGTGCGTGCTTCTTGAATCGTCTAAGAGTAAAGCGATGTTCGCTATTCAAAACTGTTTGAGGAGAAACACTGCCCGAATGGCTATCGATAAAACCTCTATGAAAGATACCTTTGCGCCGCTGGCGAACCAGCAGTTTATCTTGCTCACGACTTTTCGTAAGGATGGTCGCGCTGTGCCGACACCGGTCTGGTTTGCCCTGGACAATGGCGCGCTCTATATCACAACGATGCGTAGCAGTGGCAAAGTAAAGCGTATTCGCCATAACAGCCAGGTTACTGTGGTTCCCTGTGATCGCCGAGGTAATGTCATCGGCGATGGTAAAGAGTACCCAGGCCATGCACGCGAACTACCAGCCAGCGAGCATGGACGCGCTCACGCCATTCTCGCACGCAAATATGGCCTGATGTATCGCATTTTTATGTTGCTGGGCCGCAAATCTGAGCGCACTTACCTTGAAGTTGTACCTGTGTAATAGCTCGCTATGCATGGCAACAACTGGTTAAAATGATGGCGAACCCATCTGGTACGAGGAGGTTTCAGGGAGCATGTATGAGCCGCTTATTCTCTGCGTGCAGATCTCTCCTCTTCATACAAGTGTGGGAAGATACGCTATACCCAGCGACGTCTCCCCCAGATAATGACGTGCATCTGAGGTAGCACGCGCACATAATAGTCATCCCAGAAGGGGTCGCGCACGCGGTCGGCCAGTTGCTCAAGCGCCGCCGGATAGTTGGGCATGGCGTTATCACCTTCCGGTTGCAGGATAATCGGCAAGCGGCGCTCGCGGAAGGCAGGGTAGCGTGTGAGCAGGTCGCGCAGAAGCTGCTCGTCTGCGTCGTCGCGGATCACAAACTTCCACTGCTGCTGCTCTGGCCGTAGCCCGGTCAGGAAACGCTCGATGACGGGATAGCGTAGATACTGCTCACCGGCGCTGGCGAGCTTGGGCGACAGGCTCCACAGGTCGATGAGCGACACTACCTTTTCTGGATAGATGGTAGTGTTGGTCTCGACTGTCAGATGATGATCATTCGCTTTGAGCAACCGGGCCAGCGTTGCCAGTTCTTTTTGCAGCGTTGGCTCGCCGCCGGTCAGCACCACATGGCGTGCGCCTTGCGCATGGACACGCGCGGCCACCTCTTGTGGCGTCAACGTCTCCCATATGCCACCCTCGCGCACGCTCCACGAGTATTTGGTATCACACCAGGAACAGCGCAGGTTGCAGGCAAAGAAGCGTACAAAGGTTGTTGGTACACCCAGCAACGTACCCTCACCCTGAATCGAACGGTAAATCTCCATTACATGCATATTAGAACTCTTGCCCTGTTAATTCTGCTCTTTCAGTTCGCTCAGCAGCACTAATCTCGACGTAGCCACTTTCCGTTTCCCACAGACGAATACGGTACAGCATGCTTTCCGGCAAGCCCGCTGTGACCAGCGCATCCCAGATCCAGTGAGCCAGGTTCTCGGCGGTGGTGTAGATGCCAGTGACCTCATTCAGGTCACGATGATCGAGTCGCTCCAGCACTGCGCTATGCACAAGCTGCGAAAGATCGGCGAAATCTATGACCATGCCGTGATCGGAAGCCGCGACCTCGTTTTTAATGGGGCCACGCACCGTCACTTCCAGGCGGTAGGAATGGCCATGCGGTCGCGCGCACTTGCCACGGTGAGACGAAAGCCGATGCGCGGCCTCGAAGCGAAATGTTTTTGTCAGTATCGCAAAACGCATTGATATTGATGTCCTCAAAAAAAGTTCCAAAAAGGTATTGACAATACCATCCTACCATGCTATTATAATGTCGTCAAAGCAAAGCCGCCTGTATGCGCAGGTGAGCTGGTGATAATAGAGAAGAGGGTACACCCGTTCCCATCCCGAACACGGAAGTTAAGCTCTTCATCCCCGACGATACTTGGGGGGTAGCCCCCTGGGAAAATAGGACATCGCCATCTCACCCGCTCACACAGACGGCTTTTTGTTGCTCAAACGTCCCCAGGCTGTTCCCAGACCGGCGAACTGGAAACCTGCATCAGAGATAGGGGCCTGAGAGCCACCAGGGGCCTCACTACATCTATCGTGTGCCGCCAGATGTTGTACACTAAAGGCGCACAGTAAATGTGGTGAAGTCCCCGGTGGCTCTCAGGCCCCTATCTCAGACCTGTGCATCTCATAATCCTGGGCTTATCGTGTGCCGCCGTTGGCCCACTTCTCGGCGTATTCACTAATATAGGGTAACTTGATATCGCGGCCCTGGAAGCCCATAATCATCATGCCAATCCAGGCCACAAAGGTGACGATGCTGACCAGCCAGCTCAGTAACCCGCCAATGAAGGGGATTACCGGTACGATAAAGGACAGAATGGTCAATCCACCAAATAGGATGATGGATTGCATCGCATGGAAACGTATAGTTCTGTTCTGTTTCTCGACCAGGAAGAAGATGAGACCCGTCACCCAGCCCAACACATAGCAGAGACCGACAGCTACGTTTTGGGAAAGACCCATCGAGGTCGTGCCTGTAGGAGAGCCATACATCTGTTGCCCATACAATGGTTGCCCGTATTGCTGCTGCCCGTACTGAGGCTGTCCATACGGTGGTTGCTGTGGTTGCCCATACTGCTGCTGCCCATACTGTTGGTCGGGCTGATTATAGGGCGCTCCCGTCTGGCCGCTTTGCCCGTAGTTCGTTCCCGCCTGCTGACCACTATAGGGATCGGTTGGTGGCGTGTAGCTGGAACCAGTATAGCCGCCGTAGCCGCCATATTGCCCTGAATTGGGATATTGACCCTGGTTCTGATTTGGATCCTGGCCCTGATAGCTCATGTTTACGTCCCTCTCTTTTCTGAAATGTACCATAAGACCTGTTTGAGTATGTCAGGATAAAGCATTGTTGGTGCTTTCCACTCTACGGCGAACTTCCTCTCCACCAGTATCAGAGAGGAGCGGTAGTGGGCAATCTCTGTTACTCTGTTGCCTGCTGCTACTGGTATGTACGTAACAGGTTCAGAAAGGTTTTATATTCAACGCCGTAGTCGGCCCCGATTGCTTGCCTGCTGATATGTATAACGAACAAATGGGCGCATTCTCCATATCAGTTTTCTTCCTGGCGCTGCCGGGCCTGGGGAAAGGTTTCATGAGACGGCTCAGGAGGAGGAACAATGAACATGGGCGGCTTCTCCTGCTGATTATCCTGCACCTGTGGCTCATCGAAGATCGCAGGCACAGGTCTGTATTGCTCTCGAATGGGCGGTGGAAGCGGTTTCTCATCTGCACGTAGCAGACGCGGTTCGCGCGGCAGTGCTGCCGGTGACGAGGTTTCCTCGTTCTCCAAATTGTTTAGCAGAGCGGCATTGATAACATCATCCATGGTTTCGACCGGAATGAAGTGCATCCGCTGGCGAATCTTGTTGGGTATCTCGCTCAGGTCCTTCTGGTTCTCAGCAGGGATGATGAGCGTCTTAATATTGGCCTGTTGCGCGGCCAGCACTTTTTCGCGCAGGCCACCGACGCCCAGCACATTGCCCAGCAACGTGACCTCGCCTGTCATGGCGATGTCGTTACGTACCGGTCGCCTGGTGAGCGCGGAGATGAGCGCCACTGCAATGGTGATGCCAGCCGAGGGGCCATCTTTCGGAATCGCGTTCTCCGGCAGATGAATATGCAGGTCAAGGCCATCCTGGAAGTTAGGATCAATATTCAGTTCTTCAGCGCGTGTGCGAATATAGGACAGGGCCGCAATGGTTGATTCGCGCATCACATCGCCCATCTGGCCCGTGACCAGCAGATCGCCCTTCCCGATCATAGTGGCTACCTCGACGGGCAGAATGATGCCGCCGTTCTCCGTTACAGCCAGACCTGTCGCGGTGCCTATCTGTGTGCGGTGTATGGGCGGCAGATTGCTGAAGCGCGGTGTGCCCAGATATTTCTCCAGGTTGTGGGATGTGAGCCGGACATGGATGTCAGGCTTCTCTAAGACATTGCGTGCGACTTTGCGGCTGATGGTAGCGAGCTGGCGTTCCAGGCCTCGCACTCCTGGCTCGCGGGTATAATCGGTGATGATCTGCTGCATAACTTTTGCCGGTATCTTCAACTGCTGCGGCGTCAGGCCATGTTCGCGTAGCACCTTTGGCAACAGGTGACGCAGGCCGATATTGACCTTTTCGTCGAGCATGTAGCCCGGCAGATCGATGATGTCCATGCGGTCGGCCAGCGCGCGCGGTATCTGGTATTTGACGTTGCCGGTGCAGATGAAGAAGACCTCGGAGAGATCAAAAGGCAGTTCCAGATAGTGGTCGGTGAAGTTGCGATTCTGTTCGGGGTCTAATACTTCAAGCAGAGCCGAGGCGGGGTCGCCGCGATACTCGGTTGAAAGCTTGTCAACCTCGTCGAGCAAAAAGACCGGGTTGCGCACGCCAACCGTTTTCATGCTCTGGATAATGCGTCCGGGGAGCGCGCCCACGTAGGTGCGACGATGCCCGCGAATTTCGGCTTCGTCATGCACGCCGCCCAGCGAGATACGCGCGAATTTGCGTCCGAGCGCACGCGCAATGGATTGTGCCAGGGAGGTCTTACCGACGCCGGGCGGGCCGATGAAGCACAATATCTGCCCCTGACTCTCACTCTCGCGGTAGCCATCACCGGCGCGGCTGGCGGCAAGCTGGCGCAACTGGCGCACGGCCAGAAACTCGATGATGCGTTCCTTGATGCCTTCCAGGCCGTAGTGATCTTCGTCCAGGATGCGCCGTGTCTGCTCAATATCGAACACTTCAAGGCTGCGCTCCGTCCAGGGCAGCGCCAGTACCCAATCGATATAAGAGCGCAGCACGCCAACCTCGGCGGATTGTGTGGGCATACGCTCGAAGCGGTCGATCTCTTTGCGCACTTTTGTGGCGATGTCGGTGGGCAATTGTTTGGCGGCGAGTCGCTCACGCAGTTCGTCGGCTTCAGAGGAGGTCTCCATGCCCAACTCTTCCTGGATGGCGCGCAACTGTTCGCGCAGATAATACTCTTTCTGCGAACGGTCTACCTGCGAGCGAACGCGACTGCGAATCGTCGTCTCCAATTCGAGAATCTCAATCTCGTTGCCCATGAGAACGCAGATTTTTTCCAGGCGATCCAGCGGGTCAAAAGTTTCTAACAATTCCTGCTGCTGCTGGAGGTCATTGACGAAATGGGCCGCGAGGGTATCAGCCAGACGCGGAGGCGTTTTCAGACTGACAATCGAGCTTATATCTTCGGCAGAGAAACGATGGCTGAGTTGTGCATAGTGTTCAAAGAGGTTGATGGCATTGCGTACCAGGGCATCGGCCTGCGGGCCTTTCACCTGTGGCTCACCGGGGAAGCTCACACGCACCTGCATAAAGGGTTCAGTATCCTGGTAGTCTTCGATGCACACCCGTTCGATGCCGCGTACCAGCACCTGGAGCGTGCCATCTTGTTGCGGGTGCATGGCAGTGACTTCAACCAGCGTGCCCACACTAAAAATATCTTTGGGCTGCGGATCGTCCAGTTCCGACCGACACTGCGTCGCGGCTACCAATGTATGTTCAGGCCGAAGCATTGCTTCTTCAACGGCGCGCACGGTTTTCTCGCGCGCGATAGCGAGCGCGTGCCGGTTGTGTGGAAAAACGACAATGCTTTTTAACGCCACGAGTGGGTAGGTAGCATAACTAACTGGCAGATTCTCCTGGCGTCGCTGCTCGTTCATTAAACTCCGCCTATCTCTCCCTGATACTGTAGCACAACCAACGTAAACACAACGATTTCCTTCATGAAAATGGATGAGCCTGCATTATGCAGACTCATCTTCAGAATACGCTGTTGTTCTTTCACTGCGGGCCTCGCTGCGTGTGACCAGCAGTGGTTTATGATGTGCCTCTATCACATCCCGGTTAATAATGACCCTCTTCACGTCGGTGCGCGATGGAATTTCGTACATCACATCCAGTAAGACATCCTCGATAATACTGCGCAGGCCGCGCGCGCCGGTCTTACGCTTGAGCGCCTCCTCAGCGGTCGCATCCAGGGCATCGGGATTAAAGACAAGTTCCACGCGGTCAAGCTGCAAAAACTTCTGGTACTGTTTGATGATCGCGTTCTTGGGTTCCGTTAAAATACGGATCAGCGCATCTTTGTCCAGGCTGTCCAGCGAGACGTAGACTGGCAGACGACCTACAAATTCAGGAATGAGGCCATATTTTAAGAGATCGTCGGGAATGAGATGTGACAGGATATTCTCTTTGTGCTTTTCCTGGTCTGTAGCACTACCATAGCCGGGACGGAACCCCAGCGTTTTGTTGCTGCCCAGGCGCTGCTCGACAATCTTGTCCAACCCCTCGAACGCGCCGCCACAGATGAAGAGAATGTTGGAAGTATTGATTTGAATAAAGTCCTGGTGGGGATGCTTGCGCCCACCCTGCGGGGGCACATTGGCGATGGTACCCTCGATAATCTTGAGCAGAGCCTGCTGGACACCTTCACCGGAAACATCGCGCGTGATGGATGGATTGTCCGATTTGCGCGCAATCTTGTCAATCTCGTCAATGTAGACAATGCCACGTTCGGCGCGCCCCACATCAAAGTCTGCCGTCTGGATCAGGCGTAGCAGGATGTTTTCTACGTCCTCACCGACATAACCAGCTTCGGTAAGCGCCGTTGCATCGGCGATACAGAAGGGTACATCCAGTATTTTCGCCAGCGTCTGTGCCAGCAGGGTTTTGCCACTGCCGGTCGGACCGATCATCAAGATATTACTCTTGCCCAGTTCGACATCCTCAATCTGCATGCCAACGCCGATGCGCTTATAGTGATTGTAGACGGCGACGGCCAGTGTCTTCTTGGCGCGTTCCTGACCAATCACATAGTTGCTAAGCTGTTCGTAAATCTTCTTTGGCGCGGGTATCTTGCCGACCTGGAGACGCGGCTTGGCAATAGTGGCCTGTTCTTCTTCTATAATCTCTCGACAAAGCTCGATACATTCATCGCAGATATAGACGCCTCCCGGCCCAGCAATCAGGCGCTGCACCTGGTCCTGGCTCTTTCCGCAGAATGAACAGCGATATGTCGCGCGTGCATTTTTCGAGTTCGCCACGTCTGTCACCTTTTTCCTACCGGGATACGCCGGGGCTATTTCTGCCCCATTGCATCCCCGCTAGTGCTATTTGTTTCCAATTGCGTCTCCATGGTTGATACTGACTCTGACCCACCAGCAAGGATGCTTCCTGCTTGCTCCTCCTGAGCTGACGTCTGAGCCTCAACGTTAGTGGCCTCGGTTTCAGCCTCGCTGCTTAGAGCGGCGGCAACCTGCGCGGCGGCTTTGGCGTTGGCGATACTGGCCTCCTCGCTGGCCTCGCCTTCAGCAACTTCCTCGCTATCAGCCTCATCAGCGTCAGTCGTGAGCTTGACCAGCTGGCTAACGGCCTTTTCGCGCCGATAGCTGGCTATCAGCGCACGGGTTTGAGCTTCGGTGCGTGACAACGGCTGACCGGCCTGGGCATATGCCTGATACAGCGCCTCGATCTCCTCCGGGCTGACGGTAATCTCTTCCTTCTCCGCCACCTCGTCCAGCACCAGTTCCCGCTTGACACGCTTCTCAGCGTCGGGTTTCAGAGAGTCGAGGTACTCCTGGCGGCTCTGCTTCGTCATCAGCAGATACTGATCGAGTGTGAGTCGCTGATGCTCCAGCAGGTGTGCGAACTGGTGCAGCATCTCCTCCGCCTCTTCCTCGATCAACAACGGATGTAGCGTGATCTGTGCCTGATCGATTACGGCCTGTACCACCTTTTCGCGCAGTTCATCGCGGATGCGCCGCTGCTTGCTCTCTAACAGGTCGTCACTGATAGCCTTACGCAGATCTTCCAGTGTGCTGAACTGACCCTTGCTGACGCTTTCGGCGAAGGCATCGTCCAGTTCCGGCAACTGTTTCTCTTCGACCTTATGCAGTGTAATGACATAATCGGCCTGTTTTCCGGCCAGCTTTTCATTGCTATAATCGGCGGGAATGGTGACGCTGAACTCTTTCGTTTCACCGACCTGCATACCCACTATCTGCTCATCCATGCCGGTAAAGAGGCCAACGCGCTCATTCGTCAGTTCAAAGGGGTTGTCTTTTAGATCAGAGATGCTTTGTCCTTCGACAGTTAGCTTGAGATCGACGGTCACACGATCCCCCAGCGCCGCCGGGCGCTCAACTGTCTGCCAGGTCGCCTGACGGTTGCGCAGACCCTCCAGTTCCTTCTCTACCTCTTCCGAGGTGACATCAGCCTCCTCGCGCTCAAAGTGCAGTGAGCGATAGTCACCCAGCACCGGGCGCGTGATGATTGGTACCGTCAAATGGCAATGATAGGGCTGCCCCATTTCAAAGGTGGTGGCATCTAATTTGGGCTGTGTGAGCGGGATAAGGTCATACTCGTCAATAGCCTGGCGATAAGCTTGCGTAATCAGATCGTCGAGACCTTCCTGGTAGATATATTCCTTGCCCAGCCGCCGTTCGACCAGTGAACGCGGGGCCTTGCCGCGCCGGAAGCCTTGAATATCAATCTTCTTTACCAGTTTGCGATAAGCCTGCTCCGAGGCTTTCTCCATTTCGTCCCACGTCACTTCTACGTCCAGGACCGCTTCACTTGTTGGCAGCTTTTCTACAGAGACCTTCACGTTTCCTCCAACCGCTATGTTGTATCTATGCGTTCGCGTAATAACCTTTGGTATGTTATCCTAAATATGCAGTATGGTGCTATCTGGATAAGAATATCTGTCAGCAGGCTCCGCTCTCCTGAGCCTGCCAACCTGCGCGTAATTTAAGAGCGGGAGACGGGAATCGAACCCGCGACTTTCTCCTTGGCAAGGAGATGCTCTACCACTGAGCCACTCCCGCAACACGTCTGACGTGTGAATGGGCGGTGAGAGACTCGAACTCTCACGGTTCATCACCAACAGATCCTAAGTCTGTCCTGTCTACCAATTTCAGCAACCGCCCATATTCCTATTTTCCCTCTCGTTAAAAACACGCGCGAAAGGGTAGAATATTCCCACTTGAGGATAATACATCAGCGCCTTCCCCCCTGTCAAGACACACGCTCTCATTTTACCCCACTCTGGCTATCGCGAGCAATTCCCTCTTTTTCTTGCATAGCCTTTCCATCATTGCCTCAACCACTACGAAAAAATGCCCTGTAATCCACGTTTTTTTGTTTGGGTTAAGAAATCATAACCCGAATAGTTAAGAAACTGGTACTTACAAATATAACCCTTAAGGGGTTATACTCTACTATGAGCCTGTAGCCGAATATCCAGGCTTTCTACCCTTATCTGCTCTTCCATTCGATCATACGGGGAATATCGAGTGGGGTTTTAACACGACCTGTAGGCGCAGGTCATATCAAACTGTGGTTATATTGTATGAATAAGTGAAAGCGAGACAAATTTCTATGCGTTTCTCTTCCCGCTCAAAGTTGAGCATTACTGTATCACTCGCTACGCTTGTCGTCCTGGTCGGAGCCTTCGCTGTCTACAGCGTGGTGGGCAGAATCGCATCGCATGCCAATGCAGCTTCTTCTGTGACGACCTTTCACGGTACACTTGGTACCGCGAAACTGGTTGGCAGTGTGACCATTGGCTCGCTCTCGACCGCTACTTTGAAGGCGGCCAGCGTCAATAGCCAATCATCCACTAATCCTCATGTGATGCCACTGCGGCCACGCCCCAGGCAGGGCATGAACGCCGCGACTGCCTCAAGTGCCTCTATTGCCAGACCCAGCGTGCATGGCAGCAAAGTGGCCCCAGGTACCTTGTTGCAGAGCTTTGATGGCGTCAATGCTATCCAGAACGGTCAGGCAACCAGCGGCTTTGACCTGGAGCCACCCGACGAGAGCATCGCGGTCGGTAATAGCTATGTGTTGAACTTCGTCAATCTGACCGGGGCTATCTATAACAAAAACGGCACGGTTGCTGCTGGCCCCTTCCCCCTGGCGGTGCTTGGGGGTGGCGGCTTCTTCAATGCCGATCTCAACAACATCGTGAGCGATCCCCGCGCTTACTATGATGCTGCCAGCCATACCTGGTTCGTCCTGGTCTGGGAAGATGATTATGTTAACGGTCAGCTTGGTCCGGCCTATATCGACCTGGCGGTCAATAGCGGCAACCCCGTGACCGGCACCTGGCTTGAGTACAAGATCGAGGCCGATGATCCTACTGCCGCCGGTTGCCCATGCTTGCCTGACTTTACTATCCTGGGCGTGGATGCCTACAATGTTTACCTGGTGCCCAACGAATTCCAGAACTATGGTGCCCTGGGCTTCAATGGTTCGCAGATTTATGTGCTGGCCAAGTCACAGCTTATCGCAGGCAACAAGACACCTAATGTCGTGCATTTCGGCGGGCTGAGCCTGGCCGGTGTCACCGTCTATCACCTGCAACCTGCTAACGAGACTACCAATGCCCCGGCAGAGTACTTCATGAACTCGCTTGACCCCAACAGCACCTTTGACAATCGTCTGGGCGTCTGGGCCATGACCAACCGCAACAACGTTGCCAAAGGCGTGATCCCCAATCTCTCCGCGACCGTCATCACGAGCGAAGCATATGGCTTCCCGGTCAACGCGCAGACGCCGCCAGGAGTATGTGCGTGCCCGGCTCTCAATGGGCCTCTTCCCACCACCGGTGTCGTCACCCCGGATTTTGATGCTCTGCAAGAGGTGCAGTATATCAACGGCTATCTCTATGGCGCACTGGATACCTCTATCAACATCCCCGGTGATACTGGTGCCCGCGATGGCGTTGCCTGGTTCAAGGTTTCACCTTCGCTGAACGGCCAGGTGATCTCTAGCTCCACGAAGGTCGCCAACCAGGGTTACGTAGGTGCAGCGGCTCTGTATCTGCTGTATCCGCATATTCAGGTGGCATCCAATGGCACTATTGCAATCGTTGTCACCTACGGCGGCCCCGCTACCTATCTCAGCGCGGGCTATGTCGTGATGAAGCACGGCGCGAAGAGCTTCGGCCCGCTACAGCAGGCTGCCGCCGGTGCCGACCCCGATAATGGCTTCACCGGCACTGCATCATTTGGTGGCATTGGTCGCTGGGGTGACTACTCCGCCGGTCAGCTCGATCCGTCCGGCTCCGGCATCTGGTTCGCCACTCAGTACATCCCTAACAACGGTGATCAATATGCCAACTGGGGCAATCGCCTCTTCGAGGTGCAAAGTTAACTCTTCATCTTGCTAGCAAAGCAGAGGGTATTCACGTGTGCACGTGTGTACACGGAATACCCTCTCTTTTTTCAAAAGAGGTAATAATTCACAAACGCAAAAACTTATTCTGCTTGCTCTTGCTACCTTCATATTGCAGAGATATAATTTCTCCTGGGGTGTGATTATAAACTTTGGCAATCCAATCAGATGTTGTTCACATCGTAATGTTTGTCCGATATGCACGAATGGAGGAGAATATTGACAATCCCTTCTATTTCTTTGCCTACCCTCGCGCGTCGCACTTGTACCTCTGCCCTTGTTACCCTGTTCATGATTTTTGGTCTCTTCTCTACTGCCGGTATTGCGCAGGCAAGCGGGGCACCGCAGTTAGTAACACTGCCCAATAGCGTTGCCTCTGTGGCAGCCGCAAAGCTGCTTGGGGCGCACAGCAGCACCGCTCAGATGAGCGTAGAACTGGTTTTGCAGCCGAACAATGCAACTCAGCTCAATGCTTTGCTGGCGGCACTCTATGACCCGCAAAGCCCGCAATTTCATCAGTGGCTGCCAACCGGAGCGTTTAATGCTCGCTTTGCGCCCTCTGCTGCGCAGGTCGCGCAGGTCACCGCCTTCTTGCAGCAGGCCGGTTTGACGGTTACTCGATCCTCAACACCTTTCCTCTTGCTGGCCACCGGTACGACGGCCCAGATCGAGAAGGCATTCCATACGCAGATTAGTAACTATCAGGCCGCTGACGGTCAGACCTTCTTTCAGAACAGCACGGC
>DAOTVZ010000221.1:0-5007 GCA_034436045.1 Ktedonobacteraceae bacterium
AATTTAAAACGATCTATGTCCCAGTTGCCGAAAGTTGACTTCCTCCCGTGCCCGGTAAAAGGAGTTCACCCCAGCAGTCGTTGGCCAGCATGCCAGCACCATTACGATGAGGAGCAGACCTGAATTAAAATCGGTTGTCATGCCATAGCTTGTCATGTCGAAGAAAGGCAGCTTGACGGCTGGTAACGAAGAGGGACGAGTCTGTGGCCCCTGGCCGAGAATAAACGCTTGCTCCGACTGGTAGTGGAGCTGATCCTTCGACATGACCAGCGCAACAGAACCACTTTGAGGCATCTGGAAATGCAGGTCATAGCGTTGAGCAGCGCCAAAATGATGTTCACGTTTGACAGCAACCGTTGACAGCAACGCCGCTGGATGCGCAGAGATGTTGCTGTCCTTTTTGGTCATTTTCCGCTCACCTTGCGCTCAGAGAGAGACACTAACAGACTATATAAGACGTATGTGCGGCCTAAAGGGCGAACTTCGGAACCGAGTGTCGGGGGTTCGAATCCCTCTGGGCGCGTTCAACCTATTTAATAGCCCTCAATCCGCTTTACAAGCCAAAGCAGCCCCAAAGCGCCACCTGTCAACGAGCAGCACTTTAGAGCCACTTTTCACCAATACCGTATGTCGGAGCAAACCCTCTATACCAGCATGCCGCTTCACCTCGATCAACAACTGCTCGACGCCATTAGGCGTCAACGATTGACCATGGCGATATCTCAAAACAGATTTTCTGGTAGCTCACCGAGATCATAAAATTCATCTACCTCATTGATAAAATCCCATTCTTGCTTGAATACTTGCCGATATCCTGAGAGAAGCTGTTGCGTGTCTCGCATGGCGTTTGATGGTATTACCCGAACACGTGAGCAATATGTGCAGGGCCGATGTGTCAAACAGCGGGGAGCATAAGCCCCCCGCTACACACTCAACTTAAGGTAACATCGTCTACATAGACATCCGGCTGGACATACCAGCCATGCACATAGATGGTAATGCTGGTTTGTGAGGCACCAGTGGTAAATGTGACGCTTAGCTGTGTGTAACTACTGCTACTGGTCCAGTTAGAGGCCCCATTCTGCACTCCCAGATAGGCGTAGGGGCCATCCACGTAGGCCGTAAGCGTATAGGTATGGTTGGCCTGCACGGCAATCGTTTGATCGCACTCGCCAGTCGTGGAACTGCTGGGTGTTACTTGTAACGCATATGAACCGCTATGAACCGGTGAGGTGACCACCACATCGCCACTCTGGCAGGTCCAACCGGAGAGGTCGCCGGTCTCGAAGCCTCCATTGATTACCAGATTCCCGCCTGTGGGAGTAGGTGTAGGTGTAGGTGTGTTTGTTGGCGTAGGTGTAGGTGTGTTTGTTGGCGTAGGTGTAGGTGTTGGCGTTCCGCCAGTCCCGCCACCTGTGCTGCCGGGCAGGCCACTGACGATAGCGTTGAGCAACGTGTCTCCGGCATCTTCTGCATCGAGTGAGAACATCATTGCTCCGGCCAGGCCATTGTCCTTAATATAGGTCGTTTTGGCAGCGATGGATTGTGGTGTATCTCCGGTATAGAAGTTTGTGCCGTCATAGATCCATGATGCCTGTGTAGTAGGATCAAAGAAGTTGTCGCTGGGGTTGCTGGTCAGTCCTGCGGCAGCCAGTTCCTTGTAATCTGCCACTCCCGCCGTCTGGCTGGTGGAGAAAGCAGCGGATGGGCCAGTCGCCGTCTGGTAGAGGCCGTGATTGTTCCCTGCCGCGACCCCTGTCCAGCCGCGATAATAAAATGGGAACCCCATAACCAGCTTGTTGGCCGGAAAGCCCCCTGGAATGTTATAGTCGGGCAAACCGGTCGTCCATGCCTTGATTGATGTATCGATAGTGTACTTCTCGTTGCCAGGGGGAACAGCCTGCGACGGGTCATCAGGCGAGTTGTAGAGCGGATCCTGAAAGTTAGTAGGGCCGGTCGTGTCCCATGCGCCATGCATATCATAGGTCATGACATCGGCATAATCCAGGTAGTTGCCGATCTGGTTAGTCTGGATGAGAGCGATCTTGTCCTGGCCCGATGGAACTGCCGCAGTGAGTTCAAAGTGCTTACCGATGCTCGCCCCGTAGCTATCCAATTCGTTGCGGAACTCCTGTAATAGCAGTGTATAGTTTGCTGTATCTTGCGGCCCATAGTGATTCCCCACATGTCCGGCGGTGGCGGGATATTCCCAGTCGATATCGAACCCATCGAAAATACCGGCTGCCGAGGCCGTGCCACCCGACGGATCGCCCCCGATACCTGTTGGCAAGTTGCCCTTGAGGAACATTGTAATACAGGAACTGACGAACGTTTGCCGCGAAGACGCTGTGGCCGCCACATCCGAGAAGTATTTGGAGTACGTCCAGCCCCCAATGGAAAGAAGGATTTTGAGATTGGGATATTTTACTTTCAGTTCACGCAACTGGTTGAAGTTGCCCTTGATCGGCTGGCTCCAGGAATCGCTCGTCCCATCGACACTGTTAGAAGAGGTATAGCTCTTCTGATAGTCAGCATAGGCATCACCGGCCCCATCACCCGCATTGGGATCACTCTCGTTAGTGTCCGCGGCCTTAATAGCCTCAAAGCAGGTGAGATTGGTGGGGTCGATGTTCTCGAAATCATAGATAATCGTGGTTAACTGTGAGGCCGCCCCTGACGTAGCGATGGTCGATGGGTAGTAGGCATTACCATAAATGCTCCACTGGTCAAAATAAGCAATCTTTTGATAGGGGATAGTGACCGCAGATTGAGTAGATGCCGTCACCGGGGAACTCTGGCCGGAGACATACCCATCTTTGTCATAAGCCTGAACTGTGAACGTGTAATTTGTAGAGGGAAGAAGCGAACTAACCGTAACCGAGGTTCCCATTGAGGTAGCCACAATGTTAGAACCATTATAAACATAATAGGCCGGCACATCGCCCGTTCCCGAAGTATCTGTGGAAGAAGACCACGACAGCGTGATGTACTGTGACCCAACGGCTGTCACCTGCACATTCGTAGGAGTAGTGATAACCGATGTGGCACTATGAACGGTTGACGGGACGACAATTCCTGCGATTCCCAGAAAGAGCAGACTCAGTGCTGCGCCCAGTTGCACCAATTTCGTCTTTGACATACCTTGCTCCTTGCGTTACGTCTAAAACTTTCTCTTTGACATGGGTGACTGGAAGACCTCTGTTCACTTGAGACGTAGCCCCCTTACCAAAACCTCGTTCTCTTGTAAGAGCATCCCGTAGTCAGGATGGGATACTAACCTCAAGCTTACTTAATATATGAGTGTACCCTCCTCTGGTGTATATGTCAAGATGTATATACCAGTTTTGTTGGTATTCACTCATCGTGGAATATCTCAAGAAGCACGATTCCGTTAATGCGTGCCAGGCGACAGAAGCCCATCTTCGCATTGGTGTAGGGTTATGTATCAACCTGGCTTGCTATCGCCTTTACGGAAGCGGGAGACCGTGTTATTATCCTCATTTTCGTAAGTTCTTCAACACAACATTATAGTACTATACACTCTCAAATATATTGAAGATTGTAGACTTACTGTGATACAATCTCATCTGTCCTACATTAAAGGCTTATGAGTTCTTCGGGGGCAACAGGCATGTTAAAAATAAAGCTCACTGCTGGTTCACACTATATCAAACAAGATGAAGCCCAGGCTATCGAGGAACTTCAACAAATCCTTTCCTCTGAGGAGGGCTACATCATTCCTGTTGTATTTGTCGGCTACCAAATCGTTAATCGAGAGATCGATGCTATACTACTTCTGTCAGACGCTATCTTCTTGCTCGATTTTAAACACTGGGATGGAGAGCGCGTGGAGATTGCCAGTATCAACGCTCCTATCAGGTATCGGTGGCGTGGAATCTGGGAAGAAAGAGAGAATACACTTGTTAAGTACGAATACGCGGCGAAGGAAATCGCCGGTCAATTGAAGCATTTGAGCGACTGGTTGCCCATGCATCCTCCCATCTACCCTGTCATGATCTTTACGGGAAGCGCATCTGTCTCGTTTGCTCATGGTGATCCTCGTTTTCCCCAACCCGACCATGGTGTGGGAGCTTGCCATATCGAATACTTCCCTCGACTATTGGAGGCTTTCCGTAAAGCTACTTCTAAACGAGTGCGCCTTAACACCTCCCAACGCTCGGCCTTAGCAAACCTTCTGCGATCACAAATGAAGGCTGCTAAACACCATCGAAAGCATATAGATGACTATATTGTCACTGCTGAACACCACGTCGATGCCTTCCTTGACTGCAAAATCTATGAGGGGGAAGACGAGATTTTTCACCAGCCGGTCTGGCTCAAAGAGTATAAGCAGATTCTGGCTTCCCCCGATCAACGTAATCAGCGAGAAAAGCTGATGTTACGTCACGCCGATGTCCTTCTCCGCTTTCCTCAACATCCAAACATCGTGACCTATCGTCATCACAAATCTACTCCTTCTCATCTCTATGTCATTTTGTCGCGTAAACCAGGAGCTTTTCTCAGTGAACTGATCACGCAGAAACCGTTTGGGCGCACAACGCAGGCTGAACTCTCGCGCATACCGTTTGATCTCAATACCCGCCTGAAACTCCTGGGCGATATTCTGACCGCGCTAGAATATCTTACGCAGCAGTCAGACTTCGCGTATGCGGCATATCGTGACCTGCGGCCAGATAATATCTTTGTGCAATACGACGGCACAGTGCCCGTTGCGCAGTTATTTAATCTGGATTGTACGAAACTTCCCAATGCTATTACAAAGCTTGGTCACATGAAAGAGGGTGTGAAGCGTGACCGTGATTGGATCGATTACGCTTCACCAGAACTCTTAGCTTATATTGAATCTGAAGAAACCGTTGCGAATACATCACATGGTTTTACAGGGGATGTGCGCAGTGACCTCTTTTCCTGGGCAGTGATTGCCTGGGAACTGCTGACCGGAGAATTACCCTTTGCCGATACCGAAGCAAAATTATCCGATCAACG
>DAOTVZ010000222.1:0-12094 GCA_034436045.1 Ktedonobacteraceae bacterium
TGTGGTATACTATATAAACAGGCGGTCGGCGGCTTTGAATGCTATGCTGCGATTGCGACAATTTATGGCCCTGTATCCTGCTCACGGAATTTGTAGCGGAAACAACCGTTTCCTTTTTTTGAAAGTAACCGAGATCGCAACGTCGGTAGGCAACTACCGACGTTGTGTTGTCCATTTATGGTATATCTCCGCTACCATGATGTCTGAATAATAAGCGGAGCAGGCTCTTATACACTGCTTATCACGAGGATAAACCTTTATGTCTTACGCTGTGGGCGAATATTATGAGCGCCCAACCGATTATGATCTGGAATATCAGAGCCAGTCTGCACAAGATGTACCTTTTTGGGTAGAGCTGGTCGGACGTTACCAACCGCGCCGTGTCCTCGAACTGGCCTGTGGCAGTGGACGCATCGGTCTGGAACTATTGCGCAACCTCAACGGCTTTGAGCTTGAGGGGCTGGATATCGCGCCCGAAATGCTGGCAGCTTACCGCCGCAAGCTAGAGCGCGAGCCGGAGGCGCTTCGGCAACGGGTTACACTGCACGAGGGCGACATGTGTACCTATCAACTTGCCAATAAAGGCAGCTTTGATCTGATCTTCTTGCCCTTTAACTCCGTCTGCCATCTTTACGATATCGATCAGCAGCTCGCAACGTTTCATAACACCTGCGCACATCTGGAGCCAGGCGGGCGCTTCGTGGTTGATACCTTCTTGCCGGATATCGATTACCTGAGCGACGCGCTCAACCGCCCCTCACATGTTTACCTGGAAGACGAAATCGAGTCACCGGACGACGACTTTACCATGCTGCTCTATAGCAGTCGCAAGTACGACCAGATTGAGCAGGTGCAGCATATCACCTGGACACACGAGAAATTCTTCGCCACAGGTGAACATGAACGCTACCTGACCAAACTGGATATGCACATCTTCTTCCCACGCGAACTGCAACTGCTGTTCCTGGCCACCGGTTTCGCCATTGAGGCAATTTATGGCGACTACAACTGGAAACCGCTCGGACGCGGCACGCGCCAGATTGTGGTGGGGCGCAAACGCATCCCGTCCGGGATGTGATTTCTTGCGTGCCGAGAACGTATTACTCTATGAGTGTTACTTGCGATACAGATTGCCGGGGTTGTCAATGGGCATACATGATATATTGACAATCCCATGTACATTTTAGTATGCTGTTGTTGTAATGCTAGAATTCTGGCAAAGCCAGTTCAAAGGAGGTGCAGAGCCATGAGGAAACTGCTGATGGTTTTTTCTGCTTTTGTATGCACCCCGTCTTACCGTCAAGAGGGCAACGAGTGGACGCTGCCCGGCCAGCATTGCGACATCGTGTGATGGTCTAAGTATGCCGATGGTTTTGATGTCCTGGCTGAGCGCGAACCTGACGTGGCTGCGTTTCCCCTCCTTTCCCTCCGCACGGTAGACCCTGTACCTATTCCCTTGTGTCTCAGTGTCTGGGCGTATGAGCGCCGATAGACACTTTTTCGCACTTATACCGTGTTCTTATGCTCCTGGAGGGAACAACGATTGACAACGACAAATGACCTGGAAATGCTGGACGGCGTGGTGTTGGGCGGTGCGCATGGCATCTACGACGTGTATACCGATGTCGGCACTCTTCGCTGTATTCTGCGCGGTAAATTGCGCAAAGCCTTCGCACGCGCACAGGCGCAACAGGCGAAGCCGCAACCCAAGTTCAGTGAACGGCGCGCGCGTGCGTTGAGTGACCCGGATTTTGCCCGCCGCACTGAACGCATGGAGAAGCATGATAGCAGTCAGATGGCGCTGCCGACGCGCCTCTCCGTTGGCGATCATGTCAAAGTGCGCCGACTGCCGGATGGTAGCGGCGTGATCGAAGAAATTCTTCCCCGCCAGAGTGAGTTGGCGCGGAAGGATGCTGGCTCGACCGAACGCAAAGCCATGCAACAGACCCTGCTGGCAAACCTGGATCAGGTAGCCATTGTGCTGGCAATGGCACAGCCGGAACCTCATTTCAGTTTCCTCGACCGCTACCTGGCCATCTGTGAGGCGGCCTCGCTGCATGTGCTGATCTGTATGAACAAAGCCGACCTTCCGCACGCAGCGGAGGTCGATGAGATGATCGCGCTCTATGAACGGCTTGGCTATCGCGTGCTGCGCACCAGCGCCCAGACGGGACAGGGGATCGAGGAACTACGCGAACTGCTCAAAGAGCATACCACGCTCTTCACCGGCCCTTCCGGCGTCGGCAAATCCTCGCTGGTCAACGCGCTTGAGCCTGGCATGGCCCTACGCACGGGCCTGGTCAGCGATGCCACCGGCAAGGGACGCCATACTACCACCGGTTCGCGCCTCTACCCCCTCTCCGCAGGCGGCTGGCTGGCGGACTCCGCCGGTATTCGCGCGCTAGCAACCTGGAATATTGAGCCGGAGGATTTAGCGCATTGCTTCGTTGAGTTCCGTCCCTACCTGGGCCAGTGCGAATTTTCCGACTGCGCTCATATCGATGAAGAAGGCTGCGCCATCCGGCAGGCTGTCCAGGATGGTACAATTGATGAACGCCGTTATCGCAGCTATGTACGCATGTACCTGAATGAAGAACGCTAGCGGTTTGTAGTCCAGAAAGTGAGGGCGTTGGTACGCTAATTTTATTGCCGAGCAACGTCTACATCAGAAGCTCTACACGCGACCACGCAATATTTCCACATAATCAGGAAGAGGAGCAAGGCGAGCGCCAGGGCACGCCCCTACAATGATACGATACTATTTTTGCCCGTTATTCATCGTAAGAGTGCGCCCTGGCGCTCGCCTTGCTCCTTTGTTCGGCTCAGTGCAACTAGTAGCGTCTGTCGCGGTAGCCACCGCCATTAGAACGGCGATCCCGGCTCTGATAGCCACCACGACCACCGGCTGGGCGTTCGCGTGCTTCGTTGACGGTGATGGTGCGGTTGCCTACGAGAGTACCGTTCAGATGTTCGATAGCCGTGCGGGCCTCATCATCGTTGCTCATTTCGACAAAACCAAAACCCTTGCTGCGTCCGGTATCACGATCTGTAATGATCGAGGCGGAAACAACCTCGCCTGTTTGCTCAAAGAGACGCGCCAGTTCCTGCTCCGTGGTTTGATAGGGGAGACCCCCCACATAGATTCTCATGATTGTTCTGCTCCTGTGTAGACACCTCTTCATACATTGCCGCTCGTTAGAAACCGTTTCTCACAGAAGCGAGACAATTCTTACTGATGTCATACAGTCTTTTAAACACTTGCTGTAAAAAACTTATTCCCGCGTGGGGACAATGTGCGAAACTGCTCCTGATTAATTATACCACCGAAAGAAGCTTATTCTATCGCCGGAAGACCATTTTCGTAGATGAGCATAGTGAGCGTCAAGGCACGCTCCTGACTATGATGACGGGCAAGAACGATATCGTATCATAGCAGGAGCGTGCCCTGGCGCTCACCTTGCTCGTTGACGGTGGTAGCTCTGCTCGCTACCTTAAAACATTGAGAGCTGCTGTGGTGGCTCGTCGCTGGGACGTGTTTTCACAGCAGAGGCAGGCACGGCCTGCCCCTGAGTACGCTGGGCCTCCTCAATGATCTGAGGGATTTTCTTGAAATCTGCGCGAATGACATCTTTCAGGCTGGCCTGATGCAGACCGGCGGCAGGATGGTACATGGCAATACAGAGCCGTCCGCCTACCTTGCGAGCGCGCCCGTGAATGGTGCTGATCTTCTCGCTACCGAAAAACTTCGCCATCGAATAGCGACCGAGCGTCACGATCACAGTAGGGTTGATGGCGGCAATTTGCCGTTCCAGGTAATCATCGCAGGCCTGGATCTCTTCAGGCAGCGGGTCGCGGTTATTGGGGGGACGGCATTTGACCACGTTGGTGATAAAGACATCAGACCGTTTCAAGTTAATGCTGCTGAGCAACTCATCGAGGAATTGACCGGCAGGACCGACGAACGGACGCCCCTGCTTATCTTCATGGAAGCCCGGCCCCTCACCGATGAACAGGATGCGCGCGTGTGGATTCCCTTCGCCGGGAACAGCTTTTGTGCGTCCTTTGCAGAGGTTGCACTTTGAACAGGTTGAGACTTCTAATGCCACCTCTTGCAGTATCTCTTCTGACGGCAATGCCATGTTTGCCTCTCTCCTGATATATAGTATTTTTTGCTTACCAGCGACGGTCTGAACGTGGGCTACCGAAGCCATTATCGCGTCGTGGGCCACCGCTATTGCGTCCACTGCTGCCTGGATTGCCCATCGGGCGGCGCTGCCCACCGAAACCGCTGCCACCACGTTCAGCGTAACCACCGCGCTCACGCCCACCGTAACCGCCACGATCACTGCGATCACTATAGCCGCCACCGCGCTCACTGTAGCTGCCGCGACCGGGCATAGAGCCATCGCGTCCGCCACCACCGTAAGAGCCACCCGGACGCCCACCGCCCCCACGACTGCCACCACGTCCGCCGCGATCATGCTCCATCTCGGCCTGAGAGGGCATTTCGCCACTCAGAGCCGCGCGGCGCGAGAGATTGATACGGCCCTGTGAATCAACCTCAATGACCATGACGGTGATCTCATCGCCAACGGAAACCACATCCTCCGGGCGCATAACCTGATAATCGGCAAGCTGAGAGGTGCGCACCAGGCCCTCTTTGCCGGGCAGGATCTCGACGAAGGCCCCGAAGTCCACCAGGCGACGCACGGTGCCGGTGTAGATGCGCCCAACCTCAACCTCCTCGGTCAGCGCGCGCACCGCGTCAATGGCCGCCTGCATAGATTCGCCGGAGGTTGCGGAAATGTTGACGGTGCCATCATCTTCAATGTCGATCTTGGCACCGGTCTCTTCTTGAATCTTGCGGATGGTCTTGCCGCCGGGGCCAATGACGGTGCCGATCTTATCGGGATTGATCTTGATGCTCTGGATGCGTGGCGCATACTCGGAGAGTTCTTCACGCGGCGCGTCGATAGTGTCGAGCATCTTCTCCATGATAAACATGCGGCCTTCGCGTGCCTGTTCCAGCGCCTTTGCCATGATGTCGTAGGTGATACCCTTGACCTTAATATCCATCTGCAAAGCGGTTACGCCGTCGGCGGTACCGGCGACTTTGAAGTCCATGTCGCCCAGCGCATCCTCGATACCCTGAATGTCGCTGAGGATGGCCCATTTGCCCTCGCGCTCACCTTCGCCGATAACCAGGCCCATCGCTACACCGGCCACCGGGGCGTGAATAGGCACACCGGCATCCATTAGTGCCAGCGTAGTGCCGCAGACCGACCCCATGGAGGTCGAGCCATTCGAGGAGAGGACATCGGAAACGGCGCGAATGGTGTAGGGAAATTCTTCCTGCGACGGAATGACCGGAGCGATAGCGCGCTCGGCCAGCGCCCCATGACCAATCTCGCGGCGACCGGGGCCGCGCAAGGGACGACTCTCACCCGTGGAGAAAGGCGGGAAGTTATAGTGATGCATAAAGCGCTTATTCTCGGTCAGGCCCAGGCCATCCAGTATCTGCTCATCGCCGGGAGAACCGAGTGTCACCACGCTCAACACCTGAGTCTGACCGCGTGTGAAGATGGCGGAGCCGTGCGTGCGCGGCAACAAACCAACCTCACAGGAAATGGGACGGATGGTCTTGAGGTCGCGCCCATCGGGACGAATGCCATGATCGAGAATATTGTTACGAACGTAAGATTTCAATTCCTTCTCATAGAAGGTGATGATATCTTTCAGGCGGTCCGGCATCTCAGCGCCGAGCGTCGCAATGAGTTCGTCCTGTACGGCGTTAAGCGCGTTCGCGCGCGCGGTTTTGCTCACATTATTTACCGCCTCCTCAAAGCGCGGGCGTACAAATTCAGCTACTCTGGCCTGGAGTTCTGCGTCTGCGACCGGAGGCGTGAAGGGGCGCTTGACGACATTGACCGCCTGCATTAGCTTCTCTTGCATGCGAATGATATCTTGCAGCGCCTCGTGTCCGAAGCGCACCGCTTCCAACATCAGCGCTTCGGGCAGTTCCTTCGCGCCTGCCTCAACCATCATGACGGCATCGGCGGTGCCGGCGATAGCCAGATCGAGTCGGCTCTGCGCCATCTGCGGCTCAGTGGGATTGATGACCAGTTGGTCATCGATATAGCCGACACGCACCGCACCGACGGGACCGGCGAAGGGAATATCCGAGATGCTGAGCGCAGCGGACGCGCCGACGATGCCTAGAATATCAGGATCATTCTCCTGATCGACGGAAAGGACGGTAATGATAATCTGGACGTCGTTGCGATAACCTTTAGGGAAGAGTGGGCGGAGAGGACGATCAGCGAGACGGCAGGCGAGGATGGCATGTTCTGAAGCCCGACCCTCGCGTTTGATAAAGCCGCCGGGAATTTTACCGGCGGCATACATGCGCTCTTCTACATCAACAGTGAGAGGGAAAAAGTCGATACCCTCACGTGGTTCATCACTTCCGACTGCCGTTGCAAGAATCACGGTATCGCCGTAGCGCACCAGTACGGCACCATTAGCCTGTTCTGCCACTCGACCGGTTTCAATGCTCATTACGCGACCGCCGATGACAGCTTCTTGACGATGAATCATAGTTCCTCCGATGATTAACACCCCATACGTTGCATTTCAATTGTTATTCGACAAACACAGTTTCAGTTTCGTGGGTAAACAAGTGTGTCAGCGGCCTGACATCCCTTGTGTCTCTCAACGGACGATGGCACTCGCTCTACTGCCTGTGTTGTGTTGCCTATAGATGTGTACTTTACTGCCTTGCTATCTGCTTCTACTATCCTCTACCTGCTCTACCTTCTCACATGTCAGGAATTCTTCAAACTCTCTCTTTCGTCTTACTCTCTACTCTCTTTCGCTTCGCTTCCGTTAAGTTCAGGCTATTGCTTGGGTCTCACTGCCCCTTGAGCGGCAGGATATAGGCATGAGATGAAGAGGGAAAAATGGAGTCACGGTCGGGTGGGTTAGCCGGCATTGAACTGGGGAGGCCATGCACTGGTATGATGCCCGCCCGACCGCATCCACACTATAGATGGCTAGCGGCCCTGTTTCTTTGACTGGCGCAGACCTAGCCGCGTGATCAATGCACGATAGCGTTCGGGACTCTTTCTGCTTAGATAAGCAAGCAAACGGCGACGCTGCCCAACCATCAGCATCAGGCCATGACGTGAGTGAAGATCGTGTTTATGGACTTTCAGATGCTCGGTAAGCTGGTTGATACGATTGGTCAGCAAGGAAATCTGCACCTCTGGCGAGCCGGTATCGGCTTCATGAATGCGAGCAGACTCAATAATCTCTTTTTTCTGTTCGACTGTTAATGCCACGCTCTCAATTCACCTCCCACGGTGGTACAAGATAACATTATAAACTATGGACGCATTATAACATGGATGGCGAGTTCACGCAATGAGTCGCCGTCTTACGGTAGAGCGACTCCTGGAAGAGATGAGCGTGAGCAGGTGCCCACCAGGGTCGCTCTGCTGGTCGCCCATAGTATGAGGCGGTGCAGTTTTTGCCCGTCATTTTTGCAATACCCCTGGTGGGCATCCTGCTCACGGCTATCCAGAACATTCTCGCTATGAGAATGTTATTTGATGGTGACTTTCGCGCCCACCTCGGCCATCTTGGCGGCAATCTTCTCGGCCTCTTCCTTCGAGACGCCTTCCTTAATGGGCTTGGGGGCTTCATCAACGACGGCCTTGGCCTCTTTGAGGCCCAGGCCGGTCAGCTCGCGCACGACCTTGATGACATTGATCTTGTTGGGACCAACCTCACTGAGGATAGCATCGAACTCGGTCTTCTCCTCGGCGGGCGCAGCAGCCTCAGCGGCAGCAGGGGCGGCACCGGCGGCGGGTGCCGCGACAGCCACGGCGGCGGCGGCGCTGACACCCCAGCGCTCCTGGAGGGCCTTGCTCAGCTCAACCAGCTCCAGAACATTCAACTTCTCGATCTCTTCAATGATGCTTGCAACGGACATAGTAGTTTCTCCCTTCTTATTCGGTAGCGGATGTTCCGCTCTTGAGTTGATCGGCACGTGCTTGTAGCACAAAACATAGATCGCGTAGTGGCGCAGTCAACAAACCATAGGCCTGGGACAGGGGTCCCTGGACAGTGCCGACGACATCGGCGCGCGTTTGCTGCTTGCCGCCGGGTAGCTTGGCCAGGTTCTCGACCTCTGTCGCGCTCAGTGGATTGCCACCGAGAATAGCCGATTTGAGAACCACAACTTTTGAAGTGCGTATATAGTCGCTGATGGCCTTTGCAGTGGCCACCTCGTCATCATAGCCAAAGACGACGGTGGTCTGACCCTCAAACATCTTCCTGTTCAGAGCGGTCATATGGTTACGCTCGGCGGCGATGCGCAGCAGCGTGTTCTTGGCAACCTTTACCTCAATATTAGAGCTACGCAGCTTATTACGCAGCTCGTTCATATCCTTGACGTTCAGGCCCTGGGTCTGAATCAGGATGGCCACGGCGGCGCGCTGAAGCTTATCAGACAGCTCGTCAATGGTCTTGCTTTTTGCCTCAGTTGGCATGGGTGCCTTTCCCCTCCTTTCCGGCATAAGTTTAGTGCTATAAAAAAGGCCCTCGGCAGATGATACCGAGGGCCAGAAAGTATGCTCACAAAATAGCCTGGGAAGAGGCCCGACGCAGGGATGTGGTAAGCCTGTCCCTGCGTCGGGCCGCCGGTATAGGGAAGAGAGTTATCACGTCCGCATACCGGAACCCGGATTATTTTGTTCATCTGTATTATCTATCAGATGTGCTTACTGTTCGTGTTGGTTCCTCGGCAAGCTAGCGTATAAGGCTATTTCGATACCTGTCGGTATACTTGCAGTCTCAGGATCACGCAGTCAAACAACGGTTATGCAATTTTGAGTGCCAGTGTAGACGGCACATCCAGGCGCACGCTGGGCGACATCGTGGAGCAGAGAACAATACTCTTCACATAGGTGCCCTTCGCGCCGGATGGACGCGCACGCACTACGGCGTCAAGAACCGAAACGATATTGGCGTATAAAGCGTCGTCGTTAAACGAGAGTTTGCCGACCGGAACATGCAGAAGCGAGGTTCTATCGACCCTGAACTCAACGCGCCCTGCCTTTACATCGCGGATCGTGCGGGCCAGGTCCATTGTGATTGTACCAGCTTTAGGGCTAGGCATCAAACCGCGTGGGCCGAGTTTTTTACCCAGGCGGCCCACTTTGCCCATCACATCCGGGGTAGCGATGGCGACATCAAAACCGAACCAGTCGCCTTCAATCTGCTTAATCAGGTCATCGAGACCGACGAAGTCCGCGCCTGCCGCCTCTGCTTCAGCGGCCTTCTCGCCTTGCGCGAATACGAGTACTTTTACTTCTTTGCCGGTACCGGCGGGAAGCATGGCCACGCCACGCACCATCTGATCAGCGTGACGGGGATCGACGCCAAGCTTCATGTGAACCTCGACGGTGGGGTCGAACTTCACATAGTTCATCTTCTTCAGCAACCCGATGGCGTCCTTCAATTGGTAGAGCCTGTTCGCTTCCACCAGTTTGGCCGCCTCCAGGTATTTCTTTCCGTGTTTCGCCATTGCAAATGCCCTCCTTGAGGCTTGTGAACCGCAGTGACTTGCGGGCTGTTTGTCTGTATACTAAGCTGTGATCGTGATGCCCATACTACGAGCCGTGCCCTCAATCGTGCGCTCGGCGGCCTCGATGTCGTGGACATTCAAGTCCTTCATCTTGATCTCAGCGATCTCGCGCAGCTTGGCACGGTCAATAGACCCTACCTTGGTCTTATTCGGGGTGGGCGAGCCTTTCTCAATGTTGGCCGCCTTGCGCAGCAGATCGGCCACAGGCGGCGTCTTGGTGATAAAAGTAAACGAACGATCCTCGTAAATGGTAATTTCGGCAGGAATAATCATCCCGACCTGATCCGCAGTACGCGCATTGTACTCCTTACAGAACATCATGATATTGACGCCCTGTGGGCCAAGCGCGGTACCAATAGGAGGCGCGGGTGTAGCCTTTCCAGCCGGAATCTGTAGTCGCACTACAGCTTTCACACGCTTTGCCATACCGTTTCAAACTCCTGATTATCCCCGTAGGGGCGTGATTCATCACGCCCTGTCCTCTTTTCGGCCAGCAACCGGGGCGTGATCAATCACGCCCTGTCCTCTTTTCGACCAGCAACCAGAGCGTGATTCATCACGCCCTGTCCTCTTTTCGGCCAGCAACCGGGGCGTGATCAATCACGCCCTGTCCTCTTTTCGACCAGCAACCGGGGCGTGATCAATCACGCCCTGTCCTCTTTTCGGCCAGCAACCGGGGCGTGATCAATCACGCCCCTACGGGTGTTAAATTTTCTCGACCTGGAGGAAATCCAGGACAACGGGGGTCTCACGTCCGAAGAAGGAGACCAGCACCGTCACTTTGTTACGGTCAGGATTAATCTCGCTGACCGTGCCAATAAACTCTGAGAACGGGCCATCGATCACACGCACGCTCTGGCCTTTGGTGAAGCTGACCTTTGCTTTGGGTTTCTCGCTCTCCTTCGTGACCTGCTTCAAGATGGCTTTGATCTCATGCTCCTGTAGCGGCACGGGGCGATTGCCAGAACCAACAAAGCTAGTGACACCAGGGGTGTTACGAACGACATACCAGGCCTCATCACTCATAATCATCTCGACCAGCACATAGCCGGGAAAGACCTTGCGCTGTACTGTGCGCCGCTGCCCCTGTTTGATCTCCACTTCCTCTTCCATTGGCACGATGACGCGGAAAATCTTGTTGCGCATGTCCATAGAGGCGATACGCGCTTCGAGATGGCTCTTTACCTTGTTTTCATAGCCTGAGTATGTATGGATTGCATACCAGGCTCTTTCAGCCGTCTTTGCTTCGGAAGATTCTTTCTGCCCGTTCTCGCTGGTATGTTCAGTAACCACGGCTTCTTCCTTCTTAATAATCCTGATGACGAAGCTACTTACCCAGCAGCAAGAAGAGTTGTGTCAGTCCATAGTCGGCCAGGCCTAGCACAGCGCCAACCGCCGCCGAGAGCAGGATCACCACGATGGTCATATTTCTGGCTTCTTCAAATGTGGGCCAGGTCACTTTATGGCGCAGTTCATTATAAGCCTCAAGCACAAAGCGGCCCGCACTATTACGACGAAGCCAGCTTTCTAGCGAGGACGGCCCCTTTGTCTCGCGTCGAGCGGGTTGCTTACTTACCACCTTAGCTCCCTCCCGGCGCTCACTGCTCGTCGTGGCCTTAGCGCTTCTGGTGGGTTGCTCCTTCCCACTACCCCGCGCCTTCGCTAGCTCAGTGACCTGCGCCTGGCTGCTTGCCGAACTCTGGCTAGCCTGTTTCTTCTTTTCAGCCATTTTGTTTGTCACGTTTAACCTTTCTCGACCAGTAATGGGGGGCAGGTACCCACAAGGGTACCTCTGTCGCGTTACTTCTGACACGCGCTACTTGCTGGTTAGAAACTACTTCGTCTCGCGGTGTACATAATGCGTCCGGCAGGTGGGACAATACTTACGTAATTCGAGACGTTCAGGATTGTTCTTCTTATTCTTGGAAGTGCTATAATTGCGGCTCTTGCATTGGATACAAGCCAACGTCACCACAATCCTGTTCTCTTTACCTTTGCTTGCCATCTTGCACTCCGTCTTACTAAGCTTGGCTCGCTACAATTTTTCATCATGCGCGCCAATGCCGCTGATGGCTTGCGAAGGCGCGCTATAATTATGGAACTAGTAGGAGTATATCACAATGTAACAACAGTGGGCACACGAATGTGCGAATAGGGTACCCACAAGACAGGGCAACTATCAGAGTACCCTTATAATGAGACGGCACGTATGGCTCATCATCATTGTAAGGGTGCCCTGCGTTTGGGTACTGCTTCAAGTACTGCCTTGTGGATACCCTCTATATCCTTACTCGACGATCTTGGTACAGACGCCAGCGCCGACGGTGCGACCTCCCTCTCGAATGGCGAAGCGCACCCCTTCTTCCATCGCTACCGGCTGGATCAACTCCACCGTCATCTCAATGTTGTCCCCCGGCATCACCATCTCTACCCCCTCCGGCAGCT
>DAOTVZ010000223.1:0-5440 GCA_034436045.1 Ktedonobacteraceae bacterium
GCCTCTTTGATGACCATGCGTTCAGGATTGACGACCGGGCGGTAGGAACTGGTCTGTGGATCGCTCAGTACCTCGCGTAGCGTCTTGACGCGCTCACTGAGTGTGTTGATGGCTTGCAGGATCTCCGCGTTATTGGGCATGACGGCCTTGATGAGCGGACGCGCCAGACTGAGCGAGCCGTTGCCGGTCAGGCGGCTGGCGTACCACTGGAATGTATCGGGCATACTGAGCAGGCGTACCGTCTCACCGGTGGGGGCGGCGTCGATCACGACGACCTCGAAGTCGCCGTCGCGTGCGTTGCGGTAGATGTTGATAAGGCTGACAATCTCGTCCATGCCGGGAATGAGGGCCAGTTCTTCGGCCATGACAGCATCCATACCGCGTTTGCGCAGCACTTTGCTCATCGATTCTTGAAGCTTGCTCCAACTGCGGCGCATCTCATCCAGCACATTCACTTCCTGCGCCCACAGGTTTGTCCTCAACTCTGTTGGCTCTGACGTGAGAGTTGTGTGGAAACAGTCGGCAAGGCTGTGTGCCAGGTCGGTGCTGACCACGAGCGTGCGTTTGCCCAGAGCGGCGGAGCGCACCGCTGTGGCCGCTGAGATGGTCGTTTTGCCGACGCCGCCTTTGCCGAGATAGAGAATTATACGCATAGTGATCCTTAATGATAGTGATGTTCTATGATGTCAAGCGGCTTGCTGAACAAGCATGCCTGGAACTGGAACGGGAACCGCTTGCCTTTCTGTCATAGGTATGTACGTATACGGCTCCGTTCAGGTTTGATATTTCTATTTTACCAGGATTTGTTGTGCCGCGCGTCTCCCTATTACGATAAAAAAAGGCGCGGGTGGTCTGAGGTGTCATGACTCTCGTAGATATAGATGGAGACGATTCATGCAGCAGGAAAAGGTAAGTGCGGCCTACGACTATTGTCGTCGGGTGACACAACATGCTTCAAAGACATTTTACTGGGGTTCTATTTTTTTACCACCCCCCAGGCGACAGGCCATCTGGGCCATCTATGCGTTTTGTCGCGTTGTGGACGATATTGTCGATGAGGCCACCGATGTTACCCGTGAAGGCCACCTGCGCGGCGCGGTCGAGCCGCAGAGGGCGCTGGATCGCTGGCGTCAGATGCTGACGACGCTCTATGCACGCGGCGGGAGCGATGAGGGGCCAATTCAACTGGCCTGGAGTGATCTGCTGCAACACTACCCTGTTCCGTTGCAACCGGCGTTGGAGCTAATCGATGGCGTCGAGATGGATCTGACACCCAGGCGCTACGCCACTTTTAGCGATCTGTATCTGTACTGTTATCGGGTTGCCGGGACAGTAGGTCTGCTAACAACACCTATCTTTGGCTACCAGGATGAAGCTGCGCTTCAGCACGCGGTCGAACTGGGTGTGGCCTTGCAGTTGACCAATGTGCTGCGCGATATTGGAGAGGATGCGCGCCGTGATCGTATTTACCTTCCTCTGGATGAAATGCGCCACTTCGGCTATAGCGAGTGCGATCTCATGCATGGAGTAATTAACGATGCCTTTTGTGAGCTGCTACGCTTTCAGATGGCGCGGGCCGAGGAGTACTATCAGCGTGCGCAGCCAGGTATTGCCATGCTCAATGCGGATTGCCGCTTAGCCGTGAGCCTCAGCAGCACGCTCTATCGACATATTCTTGATCGCATTCGCCTCAACAACTACAACGTCTTTACCAAACGGGCCAGCGTGCCGCTACAGACCAAACTCATCGCTGCCTCGCAATCCTGGTTTATGCAGCAGATTGGATCATATGTGAAGGGATAGAAGGGCAAAGGAACAGAGCAAAGGCGCAAGGCAATCCTCGTAGTTGCCCTGCGCGTAGTGGGCGGTTATCCCTCACGCGCAGGGCAACCGCGCTGGCTAGAAGGTTTCTAACTCCTGAGCGGTAATCGTCATAACGGGTTGTATATTGCCAGAGGCATCGGACTGGACGGCATCGAATGGGCCAAAGACGTTGTTGTGGTCGTTGAAGTCCATCGGGCCGCTGGCCCCCTCGTAGTTAATCTTCATACCGGCTTTAAGGTCTTTATAGCCGGTGGCGTAGTCATAGACGGCGGTGCCGGGCGGATTGGCGACCGTTCTCATCTTGGCACCGACCGCGTCGCCATTGAGGGAACCGGCGGCATCGGCGGCCAGGGCCAGCACGTTCAGGCCATCGTAGCCGTAGTCGGCCAGTTCTACCGGTGCGGTGTTAAACTTGGCTTGATAGAACTGATCAAACTCGGTGGTGGCCTGTCCACCGCTGGAGCTACCTTCCAGTGAGGTCAGTACCTGGTGTGCCACAGCGGGTGTGATAGCCTTGATGAAATCGGAGGAGCCGGTTACATCGGTGCCGATGAAGGGCAAGCCCAACCCTTTAAGTTCCTTGATCTCGCTGAAGAGCGTCGCGCCGGTCTGGGCGTCAACCTGCGTGAAGACGACTTGTGGGTTGGCCGCGTAGAGCTGTTCGATCTCGGAACGGTAGGAGGACTGATCAGGTACGAGATTGATGTCGGCGACAATAGTGCCACCGTGACGCTTGAAGGCATCCTCAACTGGTGCCTTGAGCGTCTGCGCTGACTCATTGGTGCCAAAGACCATCGCTGCCCTGGTATAGCCCTTCTTAATCGCATAGTAGGCCATTGCGACGCCGAGCAGGTTGTCGGAGGGAGAGCTGCGCCAGACATACGTACTAACCAGGTTGTCAAGCTGTGTGGTGCCACCGACGATGACATCCGGTATCTTGCTCTGCTGCAAGATGGGCAGAACAGCCTCAGCCTCAATAGAGGATGGGCCGATAATCAGGTTGACCTGATCGACGTTGATAAGCTTGCGCAAGGCGGGAACGGCGTCAACGGCGTCGCCGCCGGTATCGGCGGTGATGATCTGCACCTTGCGCCCAAGAATGCCACCATTCGCGTTAATCTGATCGGCAGCCACCTGCACGCCTTTGAGGATATCGGGGCCGATGAAGGCTTCAAAGCCGCTGAAAGGGCCAATCACTCCCACCTTAACCGGGCTGGTGTTCGCGCTACTGCTGCCGCTGCTGTTGCTACTACTGCCACCGCAAGCGGCCAGTAACAAGGTGCAGATGATCGCTATGCCAGTGCAGGCATGGAGCCACCAGGATGTGGTATGTGTTCGCATGATTTCGCTCCTCACTTTCCGAGGAAATGGCACGAACGCGATGAAATCCGGGTACGAAGAACACTGAGGATAGGTGTGATCTCCGCCAAGTGTGTTTTGCATCGTGTTCAGTGCTGAAATACGTTCAGCATACTGGCTACACATTTACAAGGGTCAATGCACGAGGACAAATAAGCATGGGGCGTTAGCATGAGAGCCGCATTAGCGCCCCAGGTACAGATCGGCCACCTCCTTACTAGCCAGTAATTCGGCACTGGGTCCTTCATAGCGGTTGCGTCCTGTCACCAGGACGTAGCCGTAGTTGGAGCGTTCCAGCGCCATGCGCGTGTTCTGTTCGACGACAAGAATGGCGACGCCGGAGTCGCGAATGCTCTGGATGCGATCCCAGACGGCCAGCGTGACTTTTGGGGCCAGGCCAGCAGTTGGTTCGTCCAGCAGCAGCACGCGCGTATCCAGCATGAGCGCACGGGCCATTGCCAGGGTATTGCGCTGTCCACCGCTGAGTTGTCCGGCGGGACGGCTACGACTGGCTCGCAGGTCTGGAAAAAGATCGAAAATCTCTTCAATGCGCCTTTGATAATTGTCGCGGCGGGTATACGCGCCCATTTGCAGGTTTTCCAGAACAGTGAGCGTGGGAAAGATGTTATTAATTTGCGGCACGTAGGCCATGCCGAGGCGGACGAGTTGTTCGGGAGCAGTATTGGTGATATTCCTGCCTTCCAGGATCACGCTGCCCTCAGTGACGCGCAGCAGGCCAAAGATGGCTTTCATGAGCGTGCTTTTGCCGGCCCCGTTAGGGCCAACCACCGCGACAATCTGGCCCGCTTTCAGCTTCAGCGAGACTCCATTGAGAATCTGCGCATGACCGTAGCCTGCTTTGACACCATGTACTTCTAAGAGCGGTGTCTGCCCTTTTTTCTGGTCGGCGTCATTGACCGCCGTATCCGGTTTGGATGTGGTCATTTTATCTCCTCGATCCAGGCTGAGTACAGGTCAGCGATGCTCAAGACTCGCCCAGGTAGGCATCTACGACAGCCTGGTTCTCGCGCAACTCGGCCATTGTGCCTTCGGCAATGGTACGTCCCAGTGCCATCACAATCACGGTGTTACATAATCGCTCGACGATGGACAGGTTGTGTTCAATAATAAGGAAAGTGATCCCTTGTTCCTGGCATAATGTCTCGATATAGTCGCTCAAACGACCGGCCAGCACAGGGTTCACGCCCGCGAACGGCTCGTCCAGGAGTAGGAGTTTGGGTTGCGTCATGACCACGCGCGCCAGTTCGAGCAGGCGGCGCTGACCACCGCTGAGGTTGCCTGCGTATTCGTCGCGTAGCGCGTACAGGTCAAAGTCGCGTAGCAACTGAAGCGCGCGCTGTAAGTACTCCTCTTCCTGACGGCGCACCGCCGGGGGAGCAAACAGACCGAGCCAGAAGCTCTCGCCAAGCTGGTTATGCGGCGCTGCCAGCAAGTTTTCCAACACTGTCATATGCTCCAACTCGCGGGTGATCTGGAAGGTGCGTGTCAGACCTAGCTGAGCGATGCGATGTGGCGGCATGGACACGATGTCACGACCATCGAAAAGGATGGAGCCGGAGTCGGCACGTATAAAGCCGGTAATCAGGTTGGCGGCGGTGCTTTTGCCCGCGCCGTTGGGGCCGATCAGGCCGGTGATGCTGCCACGTGCGACAGTAAACGAGCAGCCATCAACCGCGCGCAGTCCGCCAAAGGTGCGTACCAGGTCGCGCACGTCCAGCAGGATGCTGCGCGATTGATTATCTGTTGCCTGCTGTCTAGCTGTCCGGGCCGAGGTAAAATGCATGGATGCTTCACTTGCCATCGGTTTTTTCCTCCTCCGCTACAATGGTTGGGCGTGTTGAATTCGCTGCGACTGCGACCGGTAGATTAGTTCCGACGCGATGGAACAGTCTACGGGGAACGCGGAAACGAGGTTCGGCAATGATACCCTGTGGGCGGAAGCGAATCGTGAGCAGGAGCAGAATACCGATGGCGATGTACCGAATGGCATCGACCAGTTGGGGTGAGCCATTAAAGGTGGGCAAGAAGCGCGTCGCCTCGGCAAAGAGGACGGGTACCAGCAGCGCGCCGAGCATGGCTCCCCGATTGTTTGCGCTGCCGCCCAGTAGGAGCGCGGCCCACAAGAAGAAAGTTTCGCCCGATGTCCAGGCACTGGGGTTAAAGGCATCGACGTAGGTAACGAGCAGGGCACCGCCGATACCGGCAATAAAAGCGCCGATCACGAAAGCCTTCATGC
>DAOTVZ010000224.1:0-16239 GCA_034436045.1 Ktedonobacteraceae bacterium
AACGCCACCGCGCGTCTGGCCGTGGAACTGATCCTCTCTGCTCTGGGCAAACGCATTTTGTAACGAAGCCTCGCAATTACCAGGCTGTGGTGTAGGAGCCTGTTCACCGCGTCCGCTCGTGCCTACCGAGCCGTCTGGATGCGCTGCACACGAAAAAAGGCTGTTGGGAACAGACATTATAAATTTTAACTATCGAAATCGGCGCTCTCCTGGCGTGATGAATTATGGCATGTTCCAACCCCGTAGGGGCGTGATTCATCACGCCCTATCTGCTCACCCCGTAGGGGCGTGATTCATCACGCCCTATCTGCTCACCCGTTGAGCCGTGCTCAGGGCGTGATAAATCACGTCCCTACTCGTTCGTCTCTCAGGCCGTGCTCAGGGCGTGATGAAGCACGCCCCTACTCGTTCGTCTGTCGGGCCGTGCTCAGGGCGTGATGAAGCACGCCCCTACGGAATGAGGTCATGGCCGGTTTCGGGGGAAAAATTCGTTATCCTGTCCGAACCAGGTTATCGTGTGATTTGCGTGGGGAAACGCAATTGCGAACAGTAATGCTTCACAAGTGCAACGAGAACCACAGGCCGGACGGGATAAATCCCATTCCTACGGAATGATCCTGATATGATAGTCGCGCAGCCAGACGTGGGTCTGGATCAGGAAGTCGAACAGGAAAGTGATGCTGGCCGCGTCGCCCGGTAGTTGAGCAATGTCGGTATCAATCAACTGCTGCACCTTTGGTATATCGATCAAAGGCCGCAACGGTGAATTGGCATCGTTGAGAATATCCTGTGTCCAGCGCTTGACCTGCTGCACATAAGTGGGGTTGTATGAGGCCGGATAGGCGCTCTTCTTGCGCGTGCGCACCGGCTCCGGCAACAGATCCCAGACGGCATGGCGCAGCACACCCTTCTCGCGCCCATCCAGCGTCTTGATCGACCAGGGGATGTTCCAGACGTATTCGACCAGACGGTGGTCGCAGAAAGGTACACGCACTTCCAGGCCGGTCGCCATACTCATGCGGTCTTTGCGATCCAGCAGCACCGGCAGGAAACGTGTCAGGTTCAGGTAGAAGATCTCACGCATGCGAGCCTCCACGCCCTTCTCCCCCGACAGACGCGGAACCTCGGCCAACGCTTCCTGGTACTGCTGACGAATGTAGGCTTGCGGCTGTATGAGCTGTTGCATCTCCGGTGATAGCACTGAGAGCAGACCATTGGCTTCGTGCATGTGGCTCCAGGGGAAGGTATCGCCCTTCACGGCCTGCTCGTCATGGAACCAGGGATAACCTCCGAATACTTCGTCGGCGGACTCCCCGGAGAGCGCGACGGTAGCCTCGCGCTTGATCGCTTTGCAGAGCAGGTAGAGCGAAGTTTCTATCTGACCCATGCGCGGACGGTCGTGTGCATACATGGGTACCAGCAAGTTCTCAATGAGCGCGGGCGTGTCCACGACCACATTATGATGCTGAGTACCCAGGTAATCGGTCATGCACTGAATATAAGGGCCATCCAGGCTGGGGCGCATGGCATTGCGCTGGAAGTACTTCTCGTTGTCTGCAAAGTCAATCGAGTACGTGTGCAGTATCTTACCCTCGCGCTTGAACTCGCGCGCCGCCAGGGCCGTCACGCTGCTGGAATCCAGGCCGCCGGAGAGCAGTGTCACCACCGGCACGTCGGCGATGAGCTGGCGCTTCACTGTATCCTCCAGTAGAGAACGCACATGCTCGACCGTTGTCGGTACATCGTCGCGGTGCGGTTCGCTGCGCAGGCACCAGAATTGCTGTACGCGGCTCTGCTCGCGCGTAAAGCTGATGTAGCGACCGGGGCGCAGTTCGTGGACATCACGGAAGAAGCCCGCCCCAGGAGTGTGAAACGACACCAGCACCTCGGCCAACCCTTTTATGTCTATCTCTGGCTTAATCAGTGGATGTGCCAGCAGTGCCTTGAGTTCGGAGCCGAAGATGATGGCGCTACCGCGCTGCGCATAAAAGAGCGGCTTGACACCCAGGAAGTCGCGCGCCAGCAGCAGTTTCTGCCGCTCTTCATCCCACAGAGCGAAGGCAAAAATGCCGTTAAAGCGCTGCAAACATGCCTCGCCCCATTCCGTGTAGGCGTGCAGCAGCACCTCCGTATCGGATTGAGTATGAAATGTGTGGCCCTTTTGTATTAATTCCTGTTTTAATTCACGGAAATTATATATTTCTCCATTATATGTTACAGCATAGGTTTTTCCGGCTTGCGCGTACACCATCGGCTGTTTGCCTCCGGCAGGATCAATCACGATCAGGCGACGATGGGCCAGCGCGGCATGTGGAGAGGTCCAGATACCTTCAGCATCCGGGCCGCGCTGCTGCAAGGTACAGGCCATGCGCTTTACTGTCTCCTGCTCATTCGTGAGATCACGTTGCCAGTCAATCCAGCCAGCAATACCACACATAAGGTTGCCTTTTCCTTTCAAGTAAAGAGGATAGCTTTTTCATGCGAGGAAGCAGTATTAGTATATTTTAGTGATTTCATGCTTCATAGTATATACGTAGCAGAGTCACGAATCGTTTAGCTGATGGCAAACACTCTAAAATCTGCTTAAATGAACGTTCTACCATACAAAGGCCGTGGATAAAAACGATGTTTCAAGGTTCAGAGGTGCAATGATGCCTACCCTCCGTTTTAGCTATATCATCAGTCTTCTCATATGTGTGGCTATTGTACTCTCAATCACAGCCTGTGCTACACCATCTCTAAGCAATTCTGCTTCAGGCAGCACAGCCAGAGCAGGGCAGAGTGGCAATGGTGGCGGTAGTAGCACAAACACCCCATCGGGTCAGGTTGCGCCATTTCTGACCAATTGTCCCGCAACGGGGACGGCGCGCATCGCCATTATGCCCGCACTACCAACGGGTTCGCAACAGGCGGTCATCTACCTCGCCAACGCACAAAATGCTGCCAGTTTGGATAGTTACACTATTGCCAGCGGTCAGACACACACGCTTGCCAGTTTTGCTGATACTTCAATTAGTGCCGCCCAGGTTTCTCATGACGGACAGTGGATACTCTTCGTTGCCATCACCAACAATCAGGCCAGACTACAGCTCATCAGAGTCGATGGTCACGACTTGCAAACGCTCTATTGCGCAACTCCCGTTTCCAACGGGGCCGACGCGACCAGCATCATACAAAATATTGAGTGGTCGAGCAATCAACAACTGGTGGCTTTTGCCAGCTATACCAGCAGCAGCGGCGTCGTAGACCTGCTCAACATGCAAACCGGCGCATTGCAAACCGTCTTTAGCTCCGGCAATGGCTTCATCTATCCGCCCATCACATGGCAGGACAATACCCACCTCTTTCTGCGCGCACCCACCATCGATGGCCCATCCACTGCCCTCTACCTGCTCGACATCAACAATGGCAGCAATCAGCGCTTTGCCGACCTGCAAGCAGTTTATCAGAACTCATCGCTGTTACCATGCTGGGACGCCGATAGCAGCTACGATGGTACCCGCCTGTTCATTAGCCAGTGTACCTCACGACCCCGTACAAGCGGGCCGGGCATCGACGGTTATCAGGGGCCTGGCTCCATCAGTGTAGAACCACTGACTAGCGGCTCAAGTTCCACTCCGCAAACCATTTACAGCATGAATGCCGCTATCACGCAGGTGCGTGTTATCTCACAGAACACGCTGCTCTTTCTGGTTGAGAACTCCAGTATGAGCCAGAGCATTGACACGAGCCAGAACGGCTTGTGGAAAATCGGGGTCGATGGTTCCCAGCCGACGCAACTCATGAGCGACGGAGCCGGTGTCTCCGGTGGGCCAAGCACGCTCTGTTCCTTCACGCAGTATCCCTGGTCGAACGTCTCGCGCGACGGCAGCATGTATGCCATCCAGCACAGCAGCAAGCATGGCACCGTGCAAACGCTGCTTTTCGGCTCGCTAAACGGCGGCTCCCCTACCACTTTCGCTACCAGCAGCGACGGCACACAACTCGCCGTTGTAGGATGGACAACAATTTAACCACAGTTGATGCTAAAATGTTGGTTTTATACAAGCATTAGCTCTTCTTTGCTTACTCGCAGGTTTGGCTTGTGGGCAAATGAAACAAATAATAGAGGAATAGGGGGACAGATGCACCGTTCCCTCTATCCCTCTATTGCGGAGGGAGCAAGGCTTGCATGAGCGGCGTGCCGGGGCCAGCTCGCTTCGGCCACTCCTGCTGCTATGGGCGCTCTCCCCAGGCGGTCAGGAAATACCAGAGGCAGTTGAAGTCCGGCTGGCGTATGGCTTGTAGGGAGCGCTGGTATAATGTCTCGACCTCTTCCTGGTCGGCAACCCTTGTCTGCACCAGCAGAGGTTGCAACAGTTTCAGAAAGACCATCATGTCTTCATAAAAGATTTGATGACCATCGGCATCGGCGGAACAGTCAACAGCGAAGGCTTTGTGTTGTACATTGCGGCAGCCGACGTCACGCAGGAAGCGTGCCAGCATGGGAGTCGTCGTCAGGTGGCGTCCATCTGGTGAAAATTTGTTGCCGGCCAGGTGAACCGCCTGCAAGCACAGGTTAAAATATTGTTCGCAAACAGGGGACGTGCTGACAAACCACTCGCAGTCGGTAAGCCGGATAATGCCTCCCGGTCTGGTGACACGCACACACTCCTGCACCAGTTCGGGCCAGCCTCGTTCTCGTGTTCTGAACATGAAGGATGCTATCAGGCGGATGTTCACAAGGTCAAAGGATTGATCGGGGAACTCCAGGGGCTGCAAAATATCCATCGTTCTGAACTGCACATTGTTGATGTTGTGTTGCCGGGCTTGAAAATTGGCATAGGTAATCATGAGCCGACTGATATCCACGCCGGTAACACGCTTATCAGGGTACATGGTCGCGGTCTCCATCGCCCACTCGCCGGGGCCGCAGGCCAGGTCCAGAATGTCGTGTACGCGCTCCAGGTGATGCTGTTCCGCCAGCGGGCCACCCATGGCCTTTGTGAGCAGACGTGCCTGTTTGGTCAGGCGTGCCATCTCCGCCGCATTTTCCGGGTCGGTATAATAATTTTTCTGTTCGTGTGAGGCCCCTTCTGCTGTTGCCATACGCTATCGGTCCCTTCCCTCATAGAATGCTGTTCGCGCCCTCTATATATTATATGCTAACGATTTTCAACACGCAACCAGCAGGGCGAGTGTGAGGACACCCTGCTCGCTTGACAGTACTCATCATTATCTCGTACAGTACAATCCATCAAGGGAATAGTACTGGTTAGCGAGGTAGTAGGCACAGGTGAGCAGGCCATGAAGTATAGCTGTCGTGATGTCCTTTGTGGGTATCAGGGGATGGGTAGCAGGTGAGCAGGCTATGAAGATCAGAAAACAGTTGTATGCTGATATCATCTTGCAGCACATGCCGGTGGGTGCGGCAATCTACGATGCACAGGACTGGCGTCTTCTGGCAGCAAACCCGTGCTTTCTCTCCTACCTTGACACCTTTGTAGAGCCGCGTTGGCAGCATGGGCAGGCTGTTGGGCACTCTATTACCGAGTTGCATATTCAGGTACAGACCTCCGACGTGTCGGATATTTTTGCTCGCGTTGCCCAGAGTGGGCAGGCCGAGCGCGTCGAGTCTATGGCGATCCTCACTCCGCAGGGCACGTTGACCTACTGGAACTGGACGCTGGACGTCCTGCGCGATGAAGAGGGCCATATTCAGTACTTGCTCCAGACGGTCATCGATGTGACCGCGCAGGTGCGTGCGCGGCGCGCGGCAGAGCAGCAGCGTCTCAGCACCGTGCTGGATCAATTGCCAGAGGGGATTTTGATGGCCGACGCCATTAGCGGAGTTATCAGTTACGTCAATCCGACCGCTGCCCATTTCCTGGGTATGACGCAAGAGCAACTGATGGGCATGGCCGTCAGTCGGCTTCAGTCGTTTGACGAGATAGAGGCGTGCAATCAGCCTGGGTCAGATGGCTCACCGGTACCCTGGAACTTCTTTCTTATTCAAGCCTTGAGCGGCGAAACCATTCGCAGCAAAGAAACGGTGATTTCGCACGCGGATGGTACCCGCCTGAATGTGCTGATTTCGGCTGCGCCACTCTATACTAGCAATGGCATGATGAGTAGTGCGGTGCTGATCTTGCAGGATATTACCGAGCAGAAGAGCGTTGAGCAGCAAAAAAACGAGTTTTTATGGATGGCTAACCATGAACTGCGTACCCCTGTCACCATTATTCAGGGCTTCGCCGAACTGCTTGTTCAATCAGAGCACGGGCTGGACGAGGAGACACGCTCTGCTCTGCTCAATATCATCGAGCAGAGCGAGTATCTCTCCGGCCTGGTCGAGTCTATGCTGGACATGACGCGCCTGGAACAACAACAGTTTCAACTCCAGCTCGCGCCACACGATCTGCTCGCACTCGTGATGCGCATCGTCGAAAGTCAGGCCGTCACAACCTCGCTTCATCAGCTACGCTTTGTCACGGAAGGCATCGCAACGACAGATGAGTTGATCTGCTTGATCGACCGCGAGCGCATGACACAGGTATTGAGTAACCTGCTCAACAATGCCATGAAATATAGTCCGCAAGGCGGCACAATAGAGGTGGGGTTACGCGCTATGGCCAGAACATCTCGTCAGCAAGGTTCCCATACCTATCAAGAGGCGCTGATCTGGGTCAAGGATCAGGGTATCGGCATTGCCGCCGCCGATATACCGCACATCTTTGACCGTTTCTACCGCTCGCGCGTGATTGATCGTTCCATGAGCGGTTTTGGGATCGGTCTCTACATCGTGAAAGAAGTAGTGACGCGGCATGGTGGGCGCGTCTGGGTCGAAAGTGCGCCGGGGCGTGGCTCGACGTTTTACCTCTGGCTCCCGTTAAAAACGCAATCGTGAGGCAAGTATGTTGAAGACGCAAAAACGTTCGCAGGCAGAAATTTTTCAGGATTATGGCTGGTGGGATAGAAGCTGCATGCTCTTTCAGATTAATAAAGAACGCTGTGATTACATAGAGTCGTGCATCGAGCGCGTTTTTGGACGCGAGTCGCTGCGTCAGCAGGAAGTGCTTGAGATCGGCTGTGGCGGTGGACTGATTGTCGGCGAACTGGCGCAGCGCAAGGCCATCGTCTTCGGCATTGACCCCTCGGCGGGCGCTTTGGCCGACGCGCGCAGGCATCTACAGGCCATGCAGCTTGGACACAATACGCACTTCCATCAGGCATATGCCGAGCATCTGCCCTACGCGGATGGCAGTTTCTCGGTCATCGTCTGTATGGATGTGTTGGAGCATGTCGGCGACCTGTCGGCGACTGTGCGTGAGATCGCCCGCGTACTGGCTCCTGGCGGCGTCTTTGTCTTCGATACTATCAATCGCACGTTCATCGCGCGCATCGTGCTGCTCTGGCTCGGCGAAGGGTTACTTGGTCGGCTCTTCCCCAGAATGGGATTAGTCCCCGGCCTGCACCGTTATGAAGCGTTTATCAAGCCAGAAGAGTTGCAAGCTACCATCACGGAGGCAGGTTTACAGGTGCAGGAACTACGTGGCTTTATGCCCTATGGCTTGAAGCGCGGCGGTCTCAAGCTCGGTCTCGGCCCCTTCAAGGGCATCTCTTACGTCGGCTACGCCACGAAAAACAGGTAGGCGTGTGTGCTTCATCCCCATCGATGATGTGGCAGGAAATATGCTAGAATAAGCACATGTTACGAACACTCAATGCCACCCGTTACGTTACGCCGTTGCGCGAGGGCGGTTCGCTACCGGCTATTGTGGAGGCCGATGATGAGGGCCTCTATGTGCTGAAGTTTCGCGGGGCCGGTCAGGGGCCGAAGGCGCTAATCGCCGAACTCGTGGCCGGTGAACTGGCGCGCAACCTGGGACTGCTGGTGCCTGAAATTGTGCTGATGCAACTCGACCCTGTACTGGCGCGCTCAGAACCAGACCCGGAGATTCAGGCACTCATCAGGGCCAGCACGGGCCTCAATCTGGCGCTGGACTACCTGCCCGGCTCTATCGCCTTCGATGCGCTGGACGCCCGCGCGCTTGAGCCGTTGCTGGCCTCTTTCATCGTCTGGTTCGACGCCTATGTCACTAATGTAGATCGCACGCCGCGCAATACCAACATGCTTTTCTGGCATAAGCGGCTCTGGCTCATCGATCACGGAGCCTCGCTCTACTTCCATCATACCGGCGCAGACTACCTGGAGCGCAGTCGCGCGCCGTTCAGTGCCATCAAAAATCACGTGCTTTTGCCCGTTGCCAGCCAGCTTAGCGAGGCTGACGCGCTGCTCAAGCCGCGCCTGACGGAGCGCCTGCTCGTCGAGATCATTGATCTCATCCCGCAGCAATGGCTGCAAGATTCGCTCTATCCGACACCCGCTGCGCATCGGCGGGCCTACGTGGCCTACCTGCTCGACCGCTTGAGCGCGTCACACATCTTTGTAGAGGAGGCTCTGCATGCCCGCGCTCAGCTCCTATGACTATGCAATCATCCGCGTCGTGCCGCGTGTTGAGCGTGGAGAGTACCTGAATGTGGGCGTCATTCTGTTTTGTCGCACCCGCCGTTTCCTCGCTGCCCGCGTGCAGCTTGACGCAGCGCGCCTCGCTGCCTTTGCGCCAGAGCTTGACCAGGAACTGATCGCCACGCACCTGGCGCGTATTCCACTGCTATGTGCCGGTGGCGAAGAGAGCGGCCCCATTGGCGCACTCTCGCAGGCGGAACGCTTCCACTGGCTAGTTTCGCCGCGTAGCACGGTTATCCAAATCTCGCCCGTGCATTGTGGTCTCAGCGATGACCCGGCGGCGACGCTAGAGAAACTGTTCAAACAACTGGTGGAGATGTGATGAAGGTTTCCGGTCGAAGTCGGGAATCGCGTAGAGACACAATCAATCGTGTTTCTACAAGATTCCCATCTTCATTTGTATAGTTTTCATCGTACCACTTGCTATACTACTGTCAGTTCTGCCTCTCTGGAACGTCATTATAGTGTATTACGGGCGACATTTGTGGATAACCTGCCGACCGAGGCATCGGAAAGGTAGGCGCAGTAGAGGGTGGTGTTGCTCGAAGCGGGGGCAGCGACTGTCTCGGTGGAGTGAGGGGCATTGTTGGGAGACGCGCATACTGCTCAGCATTGCCGACGTTGGATGGGGCCGATGATGGCGCGGTCGCAGGCACGAGCGATGGCAATGGCCGCGAGAGTGCTTTCTTCTCGTTGCTGCCTCGTACTTTCAAGACACTGGCAAAGGAGAGACCCAGACCGGCGAGGCAGAGAAAGCACAGGCAGGTCATGATGAGCGCGGCCAGCGGATGCGAGAAGACGAACATGGCCAGCACGTGGTCTTTATCAAAGCCGAGCAGGTTATGGAAAACGATCTCGCCTACCGTCTCGTTGCTGCCCACCTGGCCAGGGGGCGTGGGCAGGATACTGAACATGTTGTAGGTTGTATAGCCAAAGATGGCGGTGCCGAAAGACATTTGCGTCAAACCTACCGTTAGAAAGGCCATCCAGGCGAAGAGGCCATCGCACATAATCGCGCATCCAGTCAGCGCCACGGCGGGAATAAAGGTGCGCGGATTACTGGCCCCGGCCAGCAGAGAATCGACAAAGCCAAGCGCGAAGCCCTCAATTTTCGCGCCGATGCCCCTGGGCAACAGACCTAAGATCAGGCTGATGAACCTCGTGGCCACCTCACGATTCCAGGCCATGAGCGCGACAACGAAGATAATGCCAATAAGAATACTGCTGACCAGTCCCAGCATGAGCCAGAGCGCGAGATTCATGTGCATGCCAGGCAGAAAGGGCACAAGTGCCATGATAAATAGCGCGGGCAGCAGGTCCAGTGAACGATCCATGGCGACGGTGGGCAAGGATTGATTGATAGGAATGCCGGTGGTGCGTTTGAGCAGCAGGCTTTTGACCAGTTCGCCACCCTGAACAGGCAGCAGGAAATTCATAAAGACGGCCACCCAGAAGATCTCTATGGCCTTGAACGGGCTGACCTTCTGAATGCGGCGCAAAAAGAAACTCCAGCGTACACCACGAATACTGAAGGCGGCAATAAAAGCTGTAGCGGCACAGAGCGCGTAGATGATGCCTTGCGGCGTGGTCAGGCGTCGTCGCAGGATAGCCAGGGTTACAGAAAAGTTGACGAAGTGGGCGATTAAGAAGAGCAGGCCGATACCAATAACCAGGCCGAGTCCTATTTTCACCGCCGGCAGAGCCAGGATGCGTCTCCAGGTCGGCAGCGTCTGCGCCGTTTGTGGCTCTGTCGGAGAAAAAGCCTGTGGTGGCAGACGACTGAGCGGCGGGGTGTACTGATACTGGTTCATGCCGGGGGGAGAAGCTATTTGTGGTGTGTTGTAGGGATGTCGGGCTGCTATATCTCCGCTTCCTGGTGTTACCGTTCTCCCGAACGATGGGGGTGGCACATAGAAATTCTGCGGGGCAGAAGGTGTATGGCGCAGCGGTTGCGAGAGACGGACAGCGTGCATTACACTGCTTATTTGCATCAGGCGCACTGTGTTCATTGCACCCAGATCGAGCAGCTCGTCATCGTCAAAATCGACGCCGTTGCGTGGCAACAGGGGAACCGGCGTTGACTGTGTAAGGCGCGCAGTCGCCTTGCGCGCAATGTCTTCGGTGGCTATCTCTCCTGGCTGCTCTAGCGGCATCTCCTGGGGTAGGGGAGCCGGATGGGGATGTTTGATAAGCCGGGCCGGGCGCAAGACGGGCAGATGTGTTCCTCTCGGTCTTTCTGGCGGTTGTTGCATGCGTGCCTCACGGTATATGATAGTTTTTAATCTCTATTTCATCTTCATCTTTGACAACGAAGAGGGAACATAGCATTAACATATGTAAATGCATTGTACTACTTCCTTTTATGCGATTCACGTGGTATGGGAAAAATTTCCCTATCTTTCAATTAACCTCAAAAACACTGTTTTTGACGTGTTATCCAGTGCTTTTTTCATGAAAAAAAACATGACTCCCAGGGGGTGTGAGACCCCGTGCGGGTATCACTACATTGATGATGCTTCTCGGCGCAGGAGCGCGATTTATACAAATATGCCCGGATTAAGAATACCGTGTTTGTCCCATTGTTGCTTGAGGCGGCGCATGATTGCCAGAGCTTGCGGCTCGTAGCCCCATAGCTCAATTTGTCCACGTAGCGACTCCGGTTGTGCCATGACGAGCGCGTAACCCTGGGCACTGAGGGCGGATTGACGCAACTTCTGGAGCCAGATCTGCACCGTCGCTGTTTCTACCCCCTTATGTAGCGCGTAGATCAGGCCGCTGCTGACATCAGCAATAAAATCACTCTCGTTGAGTGCGCTGGCGTTGGTGAGCAGGTATTCCGGCAACTTGCCGGTGGGCACCCCGACACGCACCAGTAGCTCTTCCTGCGATTGAGATGGGTGCAGCAAGGCGCACCAGAGATCACTGCCGGAGAAGGCTTCAATCTCGACGGGGGCGGGCGCACCTGCGTGCTGCATGGCGGAGCGCATCTGCGCCAGTTCGGCTTGCACATCTTCGACGAGTCCCTCGGCAGTGCAGGTAAGCAGATAGGGGCTGTGCAGCATGGGCAGGCTCGTGCGCTCGTGGCCCTTGCTGATGAGCAAGGCCGAGGCTACCAGGGTAAGTGGCAGCAGTTGTTGTGCCCACGTGGTCGCCTGCGCCAGCGTTTCGGCAGGAAAGCAGAGCGTGGTTCGGCGGCGCGGTCGCGCGGTAATTTTGAGCGTCACCTCGGTGAGCAGGCCAAGCGTGCCATAAGAGCCGACGAAAATCCTGCTCAGATCATAGCCCGCTACATTCTTGACGATAGGGCGTCCGAGCCGGATGAGCCGTCCATCGGCCAGGGCGGCACTGCCGCAGAGCATGAGATCGCGCACCGCGCCATAGCGCATCCGTTGCGGGCTATTGACATTGGCGGCAATCAGCCCGCCCACGGTCGCATCGGGCCAGGGAGCGGCTAGTGCGATCTGCTTGCCCTCGCGTGCCAGAAACTCCTGCACATCGGCCAGGCGGGTACCGGCCCCAATGGTGATGTAGAGATCGTCAGGTGCGTACTCCTTGATGCCGCTCAGGTGTGCGGTACTGAGTCGCGTCCCATCGGAAGCAGCACCGCAAGCGTGCTGGATGAAAGTGGGCCGTTCCGTATAGCTCAACCAGGCCAGGCCGAGGGCAGCTTCCTCTGCCGTCGTCGGTACAAAGAGCGTATCCACCGGTTGCAGCCTCTCCGGTGGGATTTCCGAGACGGCGCTGTAACCCGCATAGGGGCCATCATCGGGCGTGGACGGCTCAGGGAACACTTTGCCGGGATTGAGCAGGCCGTCGGGGTCGAAAGCCTGTTTGACTTCCCACATGGCGCGCAGTTCAGCAGGCGTGTGCATGAGTGGCATATAATTCCTTTTTTCAATGCCTACACCGTGTTCGCCTGTTAAACTGCCCCCCATCTCGACGCACAGTTTGACCATCTCCCAACCGGCCTGATGAATATTATGCATGAGTTCGGGATCGTCGGGAGCAGGAATCAGCATCATGGGATGCAGGTTACCGTCGCCTGCATGGGCCAGATAGCCCGTGCGAATACCGTAATGCTGGCAGATGAGATCGACCTTCGTCAATGCTTCAGCCAGGCGGCTACGTGGCACGGTGACATCTACAGTATAGTACGATGGTGCGAGACGGCTGACCGCGCCGGCCACGCTTTTGCGCGCCAACCAGATGCGCGCGCGCTCCTCTTCATTGCGCGCCACACGTACTTCAGAAGAGCCATGTTCGCGCGCCAGATACATAATCTGCGAGGCCTGCTGCTCCAGGCTTTCGGTATAGCCATCGACCTCGATAATCAGAATGGCCCCTGCATCGAGCGGCAATCCTGCCTGAGCGAACGGTTCAGCAATGCCGATGATTTTCTGATCCATCAGTTCCATAGTTGCAGGCACCAGTCCGGCGGCGATGATGGCTGAGACGGCATTACCGGCCTGCTCAACCGAGCTAAAGATGGCCAGCATTGTTTTAACGGCTGGTGGCACGCGCAACAGGCGCACAGAAATATCGGTAATAATGCCCAGCATACCCTCGCTACCGGTGAGCAGCCCACACAGGTCATATTCTGGATAGTCCAGTGCAGGGCCACCAACGCGGACCAACTCGCCGTTCGCCAGCACCACGCTCAGGCCAACAACATAGTTGGTCGTTACGCCATACTTGAAACAGTGCGGGCCGCCGGAATTCTCGGCAACATTGCCACCGATGGTCGAGGCGCGCTGACTGGCCGGGTCGGGCGGGAAATAGAGCGCGTGCCGTTTCAACTCCTCGTCGAAACGCAGATTAATCACGCCCGGTTCCACGCTGGCACGGCGTCCGTATTCGTCAATGCTGAGAACGTGATTCATGCGTGAGCATGCAACGATCAGGCCGCCGCGCTCGGCTACCGCACCGCCGGAGAGGCCCGTGCCGGCCCCACGCGCGACCAGCGGTTTGCGATACGTCATTGCCCAGCGCACGATGCTCACGACATCATGAGCATCACGCGGAAAAACAATGCCATCAGGCAGGCCCTTGTCCAGACCAGCATCAACCTCATAGGTCACTAATGCTGTGCGATCCGTGTAGACCGCTCCTTCAGGCAAGAGCAGTTTCAATGCGTGTAGCGCGTGTCCCTGTATCATTTTGTCCTCTTTCACTGATGTCTCGCTTTCTCTTCCTTTACTATACATGCAGAAGCGCGACCACTGCAATGGGGGCAAGACTGTCATAGGTGTTGCGCACCCAGGTGGGCAGAAATCAACAACTCTAATCGAATTTTAAGGTTTTCTGATCTTTATTATGTTAATATAATACAAACTGATCTCTATAATTGGTATTATATCTCATCAAGAAAGCATTAATAGTACAACAAAGATCACCAGAGATAGAGAAGGCGACTCTGTTGTACCGTTTATGTTATATTTCTCACGTGTGACCTATTAACCCGTAGAGAGGGCAAGGGAGAAAACCGATGTTGCAGGACGTACAACTGAGTGAAGAGCAGTTTCATCTGCTTTATGGAAATGCTCCTGTCGGTGTGGCCATCAGCCGCGATGGGTTTTATCTGTATGCCAACCGCGCGTTTGCCATTCTGTTCGGCTATGAGACAGCGGAGGAGTTGTTGGGAACCTCTATGCTGACACAGGTGGCAGTGGAGAGTCGCACACAGATACTCTCTCTGCTGAAGAGTATCAAGCAGGGGGAGCAAATTACAGGAGCCTACGAAATACGCTGTACGCGCAAGAGCGGCAGCAATTTTGTGGCTCATATCGACGCCTATCACATCCCTCTCGCGGCGGGACAGGCTATGGTCACCTTTGTAACCGATATTACTGAACAAAAGGAGATGCAGCAACTCAAGGACGATTTCCTTAGCATGGTAAGCCATGAATTGCGCACGCCGTTGACAACGGTGAAAGCTTTCACGCAAATTTTGCAAAAGAAACTGTTGAAGGAGCGGCGTACCGATCTTGCGGACTATCTAAAAAAAATGGATCAGCAGATTGATCGTATTACAGGTCTGATTACGACGCTGCTCGATCTTTCCTGCATTCAGGAGGGAAAAATTCAATTCGCTTATGAGCCGTTCGATATTGACGAACTGGTTGCCGAAGCGGTGAATCTTTTGCAATCGCTGGCCCCCAGGCATCGTATTTTTATTGAAGGGCACGTGGGTTGTATCGTGATCGGTGACGCGCATCGTATCGAACAGGCACTATTACATTTATTGAGTAATGCTGTCAAGTATTCGCCGCAGAACGATACCATCATTGTTCACACGCGGCTGGTGCGTGAGCATGTTGTGATCAGTGTGCAGGATTTTGGTATAGGCATTGCCAGTCACCATCAGAGTAAAATCTTTGAGCGTTTTTATCGTGTGTATGAAGACAAGAACACAACGTATCCTGGCCTGGGCATTGGCCTGTATCTCTCGCGGGAGATTATCGCGCGTCACGCCGGTCATATCTGGGTAGAAAGCGCAGAAGGTCGGGGCGCGACTTTCTCGTTCTCTTTGCCGCTTGATCCGGTCAGAGCGTGTGAAGTGATGCAGAGTGCAGAACCTGATAAGGCAGGGAAAGACAGCTAAGTATGAGTAAACACATCCTTGTGATCGACGATGACGAAAGCATTCTTGAAGTCGTGCAGATTGTGCTTGAGGGAGAGGGCTATCAGGTACAAACAAGCCTGAATGGCGATTGCCTTCAACACCTGGAGCTTGATAGACCAGACCTGATTCTGCTGGATATACTCCTCTCCGGTGAGGACGGACGAGAGTTGTGTAGTCAATTGAAATCTAATCCCGCTACCAGTGCTATACCAGTAATTATGCTTTCCGCGCACTCGCAGGCTCATAAGATGCAGGGGGCAAACGGAGCAGATGCCTTTCTGGAGAAGCCTTTTGATGTCGATGTGCTGATCTCGATGGTACAACGTTATTTAGATACGAGTGAGGTGCAGAATATGCCCGTTAGATAGAGAAGGGCCGGAGCGACCGACCTTCTTGCTGGGGGGAAAGCAGAAGACGTCAACTCCGGCCCTCGCTGGCACAGGCCCTGCCTGCGCCATTTACACAGGAAAAAGAGAGAAAGTCTGCGTGGCTGTCATACCGACGGCTGTCATAGCTGTCTCACGGTCATCGTTGCTCCGCAGGTCGGAGAGGTCGATATCCATATCACGAGCCATCTGTTCCAGCCATAGCACGCCGCAAATGCAGCACATGCCATGAGTCGCATTATATTGTTTCGGTACTGGATATTGAGAAATACGTTCCCCGTCATCGTTCATTAAGCGCAAGCACCATGCGCACTGTCGCATCAAAGCCATCTCATTCATCCCTTCTTCACGCAAATGCTTTCATCATTTTCTATTGCAAATGACCTTTCATCGCCCATAACCGGAAGACCCCTCTTTATTGCCATGCCTGCCGTTATGACCATGATTGTTATTGTTGTCATTATCACCATCGTGATCGTTATCAACAGGGCCATCGTTATCGTGATCGGTATCTGTTGCAACTGTCGCAGTCAAGGTCGGTTTTATCACCACTGTCGGATGAGGCGTGAGCCTGATACTGGGCACGGTCTTGCTCACCGGTACTATCCTATGCTGGCTTGGGCCGGTATGGATAGTCAGAGGCATATGCGCTATTACCGACAGGAAGAGAAAGAACATAATAAGCGCCAGTGCGACCGGCATAGCCACGATACGTGTCGTTG
>DAOTVZ010000225.1:0-22755 GCA_034436045.1 Ktedonobacteraceae bacterium
TATGAATATGCAGGGAAGGTATATCATCGCAGGTTATGACTCACTTCACTGCATGCCGGGAGTTAAACAGATAGAATATAATTAAGATAGTGTTTACTTGCAGCCTGGAGAAAGCATGCCTATGGATGAAGGAGTAACAACGGCCTTTTCTGATGATAGGCGAAGTGTTCCTTTAACTGCATCTCCATCCTCTGCCGCATCGACTCTTAGCTCGCAGCAGATCGTTTGCGACGCAGCGGCTCTCGGTTGGGGCATCGTCGAGTTGCTCGGACGCTGCTTTCGCCTGTCGGAGCCGACACCGTCCCATCCAGATTGGCATGGGGCGCGTCTGGTGCTGCTCCAGCAGGTTTATACACCACGCGAGATGATACGCTCGTTAATGACATACATAAAGGGCCTGACGGATAACCTACGTCTTAGCTCATGTATTATCGATAATGCACAGGACGAGCATAACGGTCGGGCTTTCGTCGATGTCGTGGAAAAGCTTGTCAAGCAGTTTTGCGCGTATCAACTCCCTGCTGCACCGGATAAAGCGTTTGAGGAACTGCGCGGCAAAATCAACCGCTACCTCTTCTTCTGGGATTTGCAGATTCATGATGCTTTGCAAAACAGACCCACCGTCGTTGCCAAAGCGTACATGGTCGGGCGGACGCTCGCTGCTCTTCGCTGGTGTAGTCTGGCGGATCAGCAACTGGATGGTGCATCTGTCGAGAAGGTTTACCGGGAATATATCCCCATGCTGGCACCCTATATCTCGACTTACGCGCCCGCCGCTCTGGCTAACAGCGCTGAACTGTGGTGGAAGGCCATAGCAAGCAGGGAGGTACAGCTAGAGCCTGATGGCGAGGTACCCATCGAACTCCAAAATCAGGCTAATATCTGGTTCTCTTTATTGACCAACGAGCGCACGGCTTTCAGCTATGTGCCATCCGCTTTAGTAAAGAAAAGTGGTTATTATAGCTGGCAGGTGCTGCGACTCTACTGGGGGTTTTTCGCCGGTGGTATCCTCGTGCTACTTGTGATCCTGGTTCTCGTCGTTGTGTTGCTCCTCTCCCACTATGATCTGGTTATCAAAGGAATAGCGACTGCTGCCGGTTTCATCTCGGCAACCGGCATCGCTCAAGTGCTGGGGTCTAATTTCGGCACCTTTTTACAAAAAGCTACCACCGACGTGGAAGCGGCGAGGGATTCGATCATCGGCAACATTCAAAAGGCTACCGAGCAACAGCAAGTTCTCAAGGCAACGTATATTGCACCACGCAGAGCGGGCACATCTAAACTAAAGCAAAAATAGCATGAATTTACACCAGTTGCGCATCTTTTGTAGCGTCGTAGAACATCGTAGCTATACTAAAGCGGCAGAAGCGTTGTTTCTGACGCAGCCGGCGGTCAGCTTGCAAATACAGGCTCTGGAGCGTAGTTTGCAGGTGAAGCTGCTCGAACGGGTCAATCAGCAGTTGATTGTGACCGAGGCGGGTGAGGCGTTGTATCAGTGTGCCATTCCCATGCTGAACGCCGAGGCAGAGGCGGAGCGTGTGCTGGCCGAGTTGCGCGGAGCCGCACGCGGGCGACTTGTGATCGGCGCTAACACTACCGGCGGCATGTATGTCGTGCCACCCATGATAGCGCAATATAAAGCGCAACATGCCGAGAGTGAACTGCTGTTGCAGATTGATGCCACCGAGCGCTTGATTGAGCGTGTGCGTCAAGGCATCATCGATCTGGGCTTCGCGTGTGGCACAATTGTGCAGCCAGAACTAACGGTTGAGGAGATTGGCACCGACATCTTGACCCTCATCCTTTCCCCCTATCATCCACTCGCGGCGCGACCATCTTTAACACTGGAACAGGTAGCAGCACAACCTTTTATTGTACCAGAATCTATTTCGCGCACACGCCAGTTTATCGAACAGACTATGCGTGAACATGGCTACACGCTGAAAATCGCCATGCACTTTCAAGGCACAGAGCCGGTTAAGCGTGCTGTGCAGTCCAATCTTGGCATTGGAATTGTCTCCAGCGCGGCTGTCATGCACGAGGTCGCGGCAGGTGCCCTGCGTGCCATGCCGATTGAGGACCTGGAACTGCGCCGCCCGCTTGTCATGTTCTATCGCCAGGGCAAATACTTCGGCCCGATGGCCCGCGACTTTATGCAGCACGCACGTTCCTACGACTATGCTCATAAGTAATCCTTTATATCAATTATCAGCAAGATAAATTGGACAAATGCCCGCCTTCCGAGTACACTTGATAGTTAAGAGCCACTTTTCCCCTACATCTCAATGGGGGCACTGCAACACGGTGGTTGCTCTAGTTCTGAGAGGGAGCATTTATGACGAAGTACGCTTTTGTCATTGATCAGCGCAAGTGCATCGGGTGTCATGCATGTACGGTTGCTTGTAAGGCAGAACATGATGTGCCCATTGGCGTCTATCGCACCTGGGTCAAGTACATTGAACGCGGCGAATTTCCCAACTCGCGGCGCTATTTCCTGGTCAATCGCTGTAATCATTGTGACGACGCACCGTGCGTCAAAATTTGTCCCACGCAGGCGCTGTACAAGCGGGCTGATGGCATCGTCGATTTCGATTCCAATCGCTGCATTGGCTGCAAGTCGTGTATGCAGGCTTGCCCCTATGATGCGCTCTATATCGACCCGTACAGCCATACTGCTGCCAAGTGTAACTATTGCGCCCATCGCACGGAACTTGGTCTGGAACCGGCTTGCGTGGTGGTCTGCCCCGAACATGCCATTATCGCGGGCGACATGCACAACCCCAAAACCGAGATTGCCCAGATCATCGCGCGTGAACCCGTGCGCGTGCGCAAGCCGGAGCAAGGCACGAAGCCCAATGTCTATTATCTGGGAGCCGACGAGGCGGCTATCAATCCCGAAGGCGCGGCACAGGAGTTGCCGCATATGACGATGTGGAGTACCATGCTTAAGCCACAGCACGCAGATGAGCAGATATTTGACGCGGGTCACTCCTTACGTGCGAACGTCGCCACACACACCAGGCCGACCACGCTCAATCCGCTCAAGCCCTATCAGGCGGCGAACGACCCGGCGCGGGCACGCATCGTCTACGACACTCCCAAAAATCAGGCCCCCTGGGGCTGGATGGTTTCGGCCTACCTGGGCACGAAATCGATTGGAGCCGGGGCCATGCTTGTCGCTGCGCTAGCGCTGGCCCTCTACGGACTCAACAATCCCATCAGTAATAGTATGCATACCCTGCTCGGTCTGATTGCGCCCGTCATCGGCGGCCTGTTTATCGCCATCACGCTTGTATTGCTGATTGCCGATCTGAAGCGGCCCGAACGCGCCCTGTTCCTTATCACGAAGGCTAATCCGACCTCGTGGTTGGTCTGGGGCGGTTACATTCTTGGTCTCTTCGGTTTGATAGAGGTACTCTGGTTCGGGGCCTCTCTGCTTGCCATCACGCCGCTGCTACGCGGACTCATCGTGCCTGCGCTACTGTTTGGTGCGGCGGCAGCGGGCTACACCGCCTTCTTGTTTGGCCAGGCCGAGGGGCGCGACTTCTGGCAGAGTCCCCTGCTCCTGCCCATTCTGCTGGTGCAGGCGGTGCTGGCCGGTGCATCCGCGCTGGGCATCTTCGCCTGGGTTGCGGGCGGTGTACTTCCACCATTTTTGACCATTGTGCTGCTCTGTGCCATAGTAGCGCATGTGATCCTGATTTTCGTAGAAGTGTTTGGAGCGCATAGCAATAGTCACGTGGCCGCTGCCGCACACTACATCACGGCAGGCCCCTTACGCACTATTTTCCGAGGATTATTCTTAGCGCTCGGTACGCTACTGCCTGCGCTGTTGCTGATCATGGCACTGCTGCTGCCGACGGCACAACCTGTCTTACTCGCGCTGGCCGGTATCCTGGCCCTGCTGGGGCTATTTGCCTATGAACATTGTTTTGTCGTCGCCGGACAGTCGGTTCCGTTGAGTTAATGGGAAAGGAAGAGGAAGAGTATGACCCAGATATCTTTGCAACAGTTCGCGCCTAATGGCGAACCGATGACGGTCCGCGACCTGGCTTCCTGCCCGCCGCCGCAAAAGTGGCATGACGTAATGGAGTATGATGCGAAAGCGTGGCCACGCAAGGTCGAGCGTCATTACGAACTCATCCCGACTATCTGCTTCAATTGTGAGGCCGCGTGTGGCCTGCTGGCCTACATTGATAAAGAGACGGGACGCATCAAGAAGTTCGAGGGCAATCCCTATCATCCAGGAAGTCGCGGGCGCAATTGCGCCAAAGGGCCAGCGACCATTAATCAGGTCAATGACCCGGAGCGCATCCTCTATCCACTGAAACGCGCAGGCAAGCGCGGCGAGGGTAAGTGGGAGCGCACGACATGGGATGAAGTGCTGAATACCTTCGCCGCCAAAATTCGCGCCGCCATCGTGGAAGGGCGGCGGGACGAGGTGATGTATCACGTCGGGCGACCGGGGCACGATGGCTATATGGAGCGCGTGCTGGGAGCCTGGGGCGTAGATGGACACAATAGTCATACCAATGTCTGTTCCTCGTCGGGCCGTTTCGGCTACCATATCTGGAGTGGTATAGACCGTCCATCGCCCGATCACGCCAACGCACGTTTCATCCTGCTGATTAGCTCGCACCTGGAGACGGGCCACTACTTCAATCCGCAGGCGCAGCGCATCATCGAGGGCAAGATGAAGGGTGCGAAGCTGGCGGTGATGGACCCGCGCCTCTCCAATACCGCCAGCATGGCCGACTACTGGCTGGCAACGTGGCCCGGCTCCGAAGCCGCCGTGCTACTGGCAATGGCGCGCATCATCCTGGTCGAGAAGCTGTATGACCGCGAGTACATGCGTCGTTGGGTGAACTGGCAGGAGTATATGCAGGCCGAGCATCCCAATGAGGCCCAGACCTTCGAGCATTTCATCGAATGTTTAATCGACCTTTACGCAGAATACACGCCTGAGTTCGCGGCGCGCGAAAGCGGCGTGGCGGCGGAACTGATCGTCGATGTGGCGCGTCAGATCGGTCACGCCGGTAGCGCCTTCGCCGCCCACACGTGGCGCGCGGCTACGGCGGGCAACCTGGGCGGCTGGCAGGTGTCGCGCGCGCTCTGGTTCCTCTCGGTCTTAACGGGCAGCATCGGCACACCCGGCGGCACCGCGCCCCATAGTTGGAACAAGTTTGTGCCGACGCCCTTCCTCAAACCGAAACCTTCCGAGGTCTGGAACGAACTGCTCTTCCCACCGGAATATCCTCTGGCGAACTACGAGATGAGCATTCTCCTGCCCTATTTCCTGAAAGAAGGGCGAGGTAAGATCGCTGCTTACTTCACGCGCGTCTATAATCCTGTCTGGACCAATCCCGACGGCACGGCCTGGATCGAGGCACTGACAAATGAACAGCAGATCGAACTGTACGCGGCCCTCACGCCGACCTGGAGCGAGACGGCGCAGTATGCCGACTACGTGCTACCGATGGGTCTGGCCGGTGAGCGTCATGATCTGATGAGCCAGGAGACGCACGCGGGACGCTGGATCGGCTTCCGCCAACCTGTGCTGCGCGTCTATAAAGAGCGGCACGGCGAGCAGGTAGAGTTTACCTATCAGGCTAATCCCGGCGAGGTCTGGGAAGAGGACGAGTTCTGGATCGAGCTTTCCTGGCGCATCGACCCCGACGGCAGCCTGGGCATTCGCAAGTACTTCGAGTCGCCTTATCGCGCAGGCCAGAAGCTGACGATTGAAGAATATTATCGCTGGATTTTTGAAAATAGCGTGCCGGGCCTGCCGGAAGCGGCGGCTAAGGAGGGCCTGACCCCGCTGGGCTATATGCAAAAGTATGGTGCCTTCGCCATTCCTGAAGAGAAAATGCCCGTCTTCCAGTTGAATGAGACGCCCCTCAAGCCGGAAGTGTTGCAAGGAGCGGAGATTGACCCACATACAGGCGTGATCAGCAAAGATGGTGTGAAGCTGGGCGTGATGGTGGATGGCAAGGCGGTTGAGGGTTTCCCCACGCCGTCGCGCAAGCTGGAATTTTACTCGCCCACACTGAAAGAGTGGGGGTGGCCCGAATACGCGGTGCCGGGCTATATCCATAGCCACGTCCATCCCTCAAACATCGATGCAGCGAAGGGCGAGTATCTGCTTATCCCCACGTTCCGGTTGCCAACCCTGATTCATACACGTTCGCACAACGCCAAATGGCTCGACGAAATCTCCAATGCCAACCCGGTCTGGATTCATCCCGTTGATGCGCAACGTATTGGCGTGCAGAGTGGCGATCTCGTGCGTGTGACGACAGAGATCGGCTACTATGTCAATCGTGCCTGGGTGACGGAGGGCATTCGTCCTGGCGTCGTAGCCTGCTCGCATCACATGGGACGCTGGCGTCTGGCAACAGACAAGGGGGGCGACCGCCGCGTCTCGGCGAGAGTCGCGCTGAACAAAGATGAGCATGGCGTCTGGCACATGCGCCAGATCGAGGGCGTACACCCCTATGAGAGCGCCGATCCCGATTCGGCCCGCATCTTCTGGCGCGAATCCGGCGTACACCAGAACCTGACCTTCCCGGTTCATCCCGACCCGGTAAGCGGTATGCACTGCTGGCACCAGAAAGTCACGGTCACGCCCGCGCAGGCTGGAGATCGCTACGGCGACATCTCCGTTGATCCCGCGAAAGCCTACGAGGTGTATAAACAATGGATGGCGATGACGCGCCCCCAGACCCGCGCCGACGGCCTGCGACGCCCCCTCTGGATGATTCGCCCCTATCGCCCCGCCAACAGTGCCTTCAAACGTGAACTTGTCGCGCGAAGATGATATATCTCACCGGTAGAAGAGAATTGGTTTCATAGGGCTATGGGCGTTAAGATGTTTGCTGGTCGAGCATTTTAACGTCCTTAGCCCTATGAAACCAATGTATTGAAATCTCCACACTTGATTTAGGAAGTACGCCCTGTTGATAGAGTTAAAGATCCGCTGTCAGCCGTGTTCATAACTCCATTCATATCTTGCTAGCGAGCTGACTTGCGCCCTAGCGAAACCAGCGCCACGCCGGTCAGGATAACGAACATGGCCATGATGCCGATGATGGTAATATGCTCACCGTCGAGGGCTATGCCGAGTGCGACGGCGATGGCCGGGTTGACATAGGCGTAGCTGGTTGCCAGCGCGGGTCGCACCTTGCGCACCAGATAGCCGAAGGCGCAGAAGGCGACCAGCGAGCCGAAGACGATCAGATAGGCCAGCGCCCCCAGTGAGGCAGGCGCTGGTACGCTATGGACACGCTCTCCGATCAGCAGGCTGAGAGGCACCAGTAGCGCGCCGCCAACCAGCATTTCCGCCGCACTCGACATCAGGCCCTTTGGCAGCGTAACGCGCGTGCTGAGCGCTGTGCCCAGTGCCCAGCACATGGGGCCAATCAGCAGCGCAATAGCTCCAATGGGGTTGGCCCACATATTATTCGCCAGATTGAGCAGAATCACGCCTATGAAGCCGAGTATCAGACCGCACCACTCGATGCGCGTGGGCCAGCGCCCCATCAAGCCACTGAAAAGCGCCGTCCAGATCGGCACAGCGGCCACACCTACTGCGGTCAGGCCAGAAGCGACCCATTGTTCTGAAAAAACAATAAAGCCGTTGCCGAATGTCAGTAGCAGCACGCCGGTGATAGCCGCGCCTGTCCACTGTGCCCGCGTCGGCGCGGGCGCACCACGCAGGCGTAAGAAAATGTAGAGCGCCGTGCCAGCAGTGAGAAAGCGGATACCGGCCATCAGGAATGGGGGAATACTCTCGATAGCGATGCGCATTGCCAGATAGGTCGATCCCCAGACGATATACAGTGCCAGCAAGGAGAGAATGATGGCAAAACGGTCGAAACGCCCCGCTTTCTGCACGGTGGGAGCGGGCGTCACGGTCATAGTGGATTGAGATGTGATGTTCTTCATGATGCGTTGTCCCAGGATATACTTGTGTCAAGTTTCATACAATACCAACAATCTTAGCCAACTTTTTAACCGCTCGCTACAGCCAATATATGGTTGAGATGTGGGCCATCAGCCGCCGTGTGATACCATAGTAGGGTAGGACAACGCCTGAATCTATCTGATTCTTGCTGATCTTTGTGGGAAGCAGGGCGACCCTCGCTGTCGCTCTGCTTTCGCCGCCTGAATCTATCTGATTCTTATTTTATGAGGAGATGAGTATGTCCGTTTCCAATCCAGATCGTTTGAAAGCTGAAATTGATGAGCTAGTGCCTGGAATGGTGGCGATGCGGCGTGACCTGCATGAACACCCCGAACTGGCCTTTGAAGAGGTGCGTACTTCCGGCATTGTCGCCGACCGCCTGCGCGCGCTGGGGCTGGAAGTACAGACCGGTATTGCCAAAACCGGCGTAGTGGGCCTTTTGCGTGGAGAGGGGAGCAGAGAGGGCAGCAAAACTATCGCCATTCGCGCCGATATGGATGCCTTGCCCATTCATGAACAGAATGAGATCGACTATCGCTCGCGCACGGATGGCAAGATGCACGCCTGCGGTCATGACGGTCACACCTCTATCCTGCTTACGGTGGCCGATATTTTGAGCAAACGTCGCGCCGAACTCTCCGGCAACGTCAAGTTTATCTTCCAGCCTGCTGAAGAGCGCGTTGGTGGGGCCGAGCCGATGGTTAAAGAGGGTGCGATGCAGGGTGTCGATGGGGTGATTGGTCTGCATCTGATCAGTACATATCCGTTGGGGCGTGTAGGGGTGCGTGCCGGCACTGTCTTTGCCAGCGCGGACGCCATGACATGGCACGTGCATGGCAAAGGCGGACACGCCGCTTCACCGCACGAGGCTGTCGATCCTATTGTCATCGCGGCTCATATCATTACCGCGCTGCAAACGCTGATCAGCCGTGAAACTTCGCCTTTCGCCCCTGCTATCGTAACGGTAGGTCAGGTTATTGCCGGTAGCGCCTTCAATATCATTCCAGAGGAAGTGGTGATGCATGGCACTATGCGCGCTTTCAGCAAGGAACATCGTGAGAAGATGCTACGCCGCATCCGAGAGCTATCCAGCGGTATCGCCAGCGCGATGGGCGGCTCTTGCGAGGTAGAATTGCACAACGGCTGCCCACCTTGTATCAATGACCCCGCGATGACTGAGCTTGTCCGTGCGGCGGCGATTGAGGCCGTAGGCGAGCAAGGCGTAGATGATAGCGAAGAGGTGATGACGACTGGCAGCGACGATATGGCGCATTTCCTGAATGCTGCTCCCGGCTGCTACTTCATCGTCGGCGCGCACAACGAGCAGAAAGGCGCGGCTTACCCGCATCACCATCCGCGTTTCAACATCGACGAGGATGCCATGACGATAGGCGTCGAGGTGCTGACTCGCGCCGCGTTGAGGTTCTTAGAGAGCTAAGCTTCTTTTTAGTGCCCTGCCTGCCGCGCACGTGGCAGGCAGGGCGTCTTTCTCATCTACCCGTATCTATCCATTGGCAGCGCTGCGGCTCAGGGCCGGTTCACGTTGACTGCGTGAAGAGCGCGTGCTGCTCTTGCGCTTGCTCTGGCGGATCAGACGCGCGGGCAGGTAGGGTTCCATCGCGCGCAAGGCGTTCAAGTAGACCTGCTGTTGCTCGTAAATGATACGGTCGGGGCCAAGCTCCCACCACTCGCGCGGTGTAAAGTAGGCCGAAACCTCGGCCTCGGAGCCGCTGCGTCCGAACCACTGGATGAGATGCAGGTTGTCCGACTGCGCCAGCCAGATCGCCAGCTCGATCAGGTCGGGATTCTCGGTTAGCTTCGCGGTACCATAGACATAGCTCATCAGGCGGAAGAGCGCGTCCTGCGCGCTGTTGCCCAGGAAGAACTCCATGCCGCCACTCCCGGCCCAGGTCGTGGGGAAGGCCGGTAGCGGCAACTGATATACCTGCTTGCGATGACGCTCAATCAGTTCGGCAGGGGTAAAAGTCTGCACACCGCGTTTCGCCAGTTCATCCGGTAGCGCATGCATGAAGTTGAAGATGCCGGTATCCACATGATGATGCTCACCAAACGTCTCAAAGTCCCAGCCCAGAAAGAGGAAATCACCCCTGGCGGCGGCCAGCCAGTCGGCATAGACATCGGCGTAGAGTGGGTAGCGCGACCAACTGCGGTTGGAGAAGCGATAGCCCACGTCGTCGCTCAGCTCAACGTGGCGCGTCAGCAGATAGGGGCCGCTGTCACGTCCCGTATCGGTCGCCAGCTTGCGCGGAATGCGGCGACTATGGGCCTTACGCTGCTCTTCCAGGACGAACGGGTGGACGGCCTCGTCGCTGTAGCGATAGAGGTGGCTGCTCTCGCGCCAGCCCATCACCCAGGGTCGCCCATCCATGACTGCGCCGGTGAAGCCCGCCGTGTCCAGTGCGTCATAGAGTGGGGCCGACATGCACATCTCCGTTGTATCGGTTACGGTGGGCCGTTTGCCGAAGATGCGCTCCAATTCCTCGCTCATCCAGCGCATACGCAGAACGAAGGTCGGCAAGTCCAACAAGAAGAGGAAACTGTGATACGGCTCTACACCTATCAACTCTACGTTCGGCTCCGCGACCAGCTCGCGGAAGAGGTCGAGTAGCCCAGAATCCCAGACGGCGGCCTGGCGAATGAAAGAGAGCGAGAAACCAATGGCGAGGTGCAGGTTTTTGTGCCGCACCAGGTCAAGGAACATGCGTGTGGCAGGATAATAGCTATACTGCGCGACCTTCCTGAAATACTGCTCATTCAGCGCCTCGTCAAAGAGGCAATGAGCGATATCTGAGACGGTTGCGCCTCGTGGTATCGGTTGCGCCGGCAGCTTTAAGCGACGCGGCTGATGCACAACCGTGTAAATGGCAAGTTCTGCAACCATGTCAGGCGTCCTCTCAGTGCGTGGTAGGAGACTCTTCGAGGACGGGCACAGCCTCGGCCCGTTTGCTCGTCACCTCTATAGAAGGTGAGGGTAAAGCAATGCCCTGTTTGCGGGCAAGGAACTCTAATTTCCCCACCAGATTCTCGATGACATTATCCCAAAGGAAATAACGTGCCGTGCTATTGCCCGCGATACGGATACGTTCCTGCTCTTCGGGATGGCGACGCAGGTAGAGCAGATAGCCCACGATCTCGTCGGGGTCATCGGTTTCAGTGACAATGGCGTTCTCGAAGGAGATGGCATAGTCCTCGCCGGTGCTGCCGGTCACGGCGATGCCACTGGCGGCCATAACTTCGAGCGCGACCAGACCGAACGGCTCGTGCCCGCTATTCGCCAGTGTCGCATCGGCGGCGGCATAGGTGGTGCGCACAAACTCTTCGGGCAGGAAGAAGCGCAAATTGTAGACGTCGGCGTAAGGGGCGTTGGCGACCGCTTCGATGCACTGCTCCAGCGAGGGGCGATGCGCCACGACGTCTTGAATAATCAGGCCGCGCTGATAGGCATGACGGAAGACATCGGCTCCGTGTGGCTCGATACCGCCGCGCACAAAGAGTGTGACGGGATAGCCGCTCTCCTTCAGGCGCGCTACGGCTTCAATCGCCATCATCCAGCGTTTATCGGGGTCGAAGCGTCCGATTTTGAAGAGGAAGAGGCGGCGTGGGTCGCCCCGCCGCGCGATCTCACGCAGACGGGTGACATGCTGTTGCTCAATCGGCAGCAGGTGACGCGCCGGAATGCCGTTGGGGATCACCAGCGGGTTGACGCCATAGTTCCACATCCTGTGCTTCATATATTTGCTGACCGTACAGAGCGTAGAAACGAAGCTGAGGCGTCCCCAATTGATGCGGTGCAACGACATCAGGCTGTTCAAATTCCACAGCATCAGCACCTTCTGGCGCACACCGAACCAGTGCAGGAGATCAGAGGTACGGATTATAACCTCGGCGGTATGCCAATCTTCGCCCATGATGACGACCGTCTTGTTCTCGGCCAGCGCCGGGCGCACGATCTCGTTGTAGATATGATAAGGAACGCTCTCGTTGTAGTCGTAGAGCTTGGCCTCCTCGCCGTCATAGACGCCGTTCGGATAATATTTGCTGACCCACTGCGACCAGCGTTTGAGGATCAAGCGTCCGTTCGCACGTTGCTCGACGGAAGGTTTGTAGGGGTCTCCGATAAAGATGAGGTGGGTCGTGTATCCCTGTAATGCCAGAGCTTCACTTAGCTCCGTTACCCGCGTCCCCAGGCCACCCGCTGTTGAGTATACATCAGGCCCCTCGAAGCATAGCAGGACAAATAGCGTATTCTCTGGCGATATAGCTCCATCTAGTTGCATCATGGTAACACATTCCTTTACTACTTTTTTCTCGTCTTGTATGGGAAGAAGTGGACATCAGTGTGACGTTTTCGGGCTTGATTGTCAGGTGGGCAGTGTACCCACCAGGGGAATGTCCCCCACTCTTGCACCGATCCCACGACGATGTAAAGGATGACCTGTGCAAAGGCAAAAAAAGACTGATGACCGCCTCTTCGTTGCTGTCCCGATGCCCGCTTTCTGCTGCGCTGTCAGAGAGTGTTGATCACTTTCTACCCTACCAATAGTATACACGCTTTTTTCAATGTGTGTGTATCTCGCTCAAGTATACCACACTTATCCGCCACCACGAATCCTTATTCTCTCCTGATTTTCTTGCCAAATCTTTACTCTTTCTTTACGGTTTATTCAGCTTACCCTTGTATCATTGCACATATCGAATTGGTACAGGAATGTGCTTTACCATTCGTTGGCAGATCGATAGTCGCCTAAGAATGGCGCATAGCCAGTCCTCGCGCTCCGTTTGTTGGGTTTTTGCGACTCCCAGAAAAAGGAATATGCTTATGGAAAACACACTACAAAAAGAATACACGATTCATGAGCGCATTGATCGCCTTCCACTTACCAGGGAACTGACTTTCATCATGCTGATGGCCGGATGCGCATGGCTCATCGAGTCCTACGACATCGGCATCATGGGCAACGTCATCCCCCTCTTGCAAAAGCAGTTTCATCTCACCGCGACGCTTACCGGTCTGCTGGTAGCTGCCTCCACGTTAGGCATTGTCGTGGCGGTTATTCCCGCCGGTTGGCTGGCCGATAGATTCGGGCGCAAGAAAATACTGATTGTGGGCACTGCCTGGTACGCGATTTTCTCACTGCTCTGTGGGTTCTCCCCCAATATCACAACATTGCTCGTGTTACGCTTTATCTCCGGCCTCGGCATGGGAGCCGTCTTTCCCATCCCTTACGCCCTGGCGACCGAGTTCATGCCCCATAACCGGCGCGGCGCGATGGTTGGGATTCTCGATTCGTTTCTCTCCGTCGGCTACTTCCTGGCCCCGCTGATCGCGCTGGCTCTGATCAGCCTCATGCCCGCCAGCCTGACCTGGCGTTACCTCTTCTACATCGGTGGCCTGCCCATCCTCTATATCCCCGTGATCTGGAAATGGATGCCGGAGTCGCCGCGCTGGCTGCAGAGCCAGGGACGCGCGAGCGAGGCGGATAGCATTGTGCGGCGCATCGAGAGCTATGCCGAACGCCGCATCGGCCATACGCTACCCGTTCCCCCCAGCGAGATGGATACCCCGCGTGTCAGCACAGTACATCCGCTGGCAACCATCTTCCGGCGCGACTATCTGCGGCGCACGCTGATGATGTGGATCGCCTTCTCTTGCATCCTCTTCATCTTCTACGCCATTCAGACCTACACCCCGACCGTGCTGGTCAAAGAGGGCTATGGTCTGTCCAACGCCTTTCTGCTCACCACGATTATTGTCGTCGCCTCCATCCCCGGCAAATACTGTGCTGCTTATGCCGTCGAGCGTTTTGGACGCAAGCCAACACTGATCGTGTTCACGGTGATCGCGGCGCTGAGCGCTATTGCCTTTGGCTTTGCTAACACCGCCGCACTGGCACTGGGCTTCGGTATCGTGATGTCCTTCTTTGGCATCGGCGTCGATCCGGTGGTCAAGGTCTATGGCGCAGAACAGTACCCCACCCCTATTCGTGAGACAGGCGTGGGAAGTTTCGAGAGCGTGGGACGGCTCTTCGGTGGCGCGCTGGCCCCCTATATGATGGCCTTCCTGCTCTCGCTCGCCAGTGGTGGTATCCCGATTGCTTACATGTTCATCGCCGTCATTGCCATTATTGGTGTCCTGTCAGTAGGATTCCTGGGACTGGAGACTAAAGGTGCTAAGGTTGAGCTTTTGCTCGCTCATCAGGAGCTACGTAAGACAGCTTAAGGAGAAAGACTTTTACTATGACAACGTTGCAAGACTATCTTGAACAGTGGAGTACACGTTCTCCAGAGCAAACATATATTATTGAGGCCGAAACGGCTCGGAGCATCAATTATCGGCAAAGCTTGCGCGCTGTTGGGGCGCTACAACGCATTTTCGGCCCACGCCCGCGTAGCATCGCTATGGCCTTGCCGGGCGGCATAGCCACTGCGCTGGTATGGCTGGCCGCTCTCAGCGGCGGTCATACCCTTGTTCCGCTTGCGCCGGACGCGACCGATAGCGAGAAGGCGGCGCTCACCCGCCGCTACGCGCCCGACCTGCTCATCGTAGAGGAGTGCCAGCACGCCACCGGCTTTGTCAGCGCTTCTGCCCAGGTACTCACGCGCCAACAATTGCTGGACGTGATTACGCACGCCGAAGATGAGCAATACATGGCCCCTTCGCCGCAGACAGCGGGCCAGGTCTGTCTGCACACCTCCGGCAGCACCGGTGAGCCGAAAGGGGTGATCTTGCGCGAGCCACAGATCGTATGGACGGCGGAACAGATTCGTGCCAGCCATCAGCTTGGCACGCGGGATCGCGGGCTATGTGTCCTACCCTTCTTCCATGTCAACGCGCCCGTCGTCAGTCTGTGCAGCTCGCTCGTCGCGGGCAGCACCATTGTGATTGCGCGCCGTTTCAGCCGTCAGCATTTCTGGGCCTGGATTGAGCAGTATCAGATCACCTGGGCCAGCATCGTGCCGACGATAGTCGCCATCCTGCTCGGTACCGAGAAACCAACCTTTCTCCCTGGCCCTTTGCGTTTTGTGCGCACCGCCTCCGCGCCGCTCCCGGCAGTACACCTGCTGGCTTTTGAGCAGAAATTCGGTATCCCGGTCATCGAAACCTATGGCCTCTCGGAAGCCGCCAGCCAGGTGACGGCCAATCCTGTTCCTCCTGGCATCCACAAGCCCGGCTCAGTCGGTAAACCAACAGGTGTCGAGTTGCGCATCTGTCGGCCATTGACCATCGGCGCAGTTCAGGATACGCTGCGCGATGTCGCCCCCGGCGCTGTAGGCGAAATCTGCGTGCGTGGCCCCTCTGTTATCAAGGCGTATCAAGGCAACGCCGGTCGGCAGTCGTTCCAGGATGGCTGGTTCCGCACGGGCGACCTGGGCTATCAGGACGCGGACGGCTACGTCTTTATCACCGGTCGCTTGCGCGAGGTGATTAATCGCGGCGGTGAAAACATTGCCCCGCGCGAAATCGAGGACGTGCTGCTCAGCCATCCCGCTGTCCACGAGGCCGCCGTCGTGGGGCGTCCAGACCCGTTTTATGGCGAAGTGGTGGTGGCCTACGTGGTGCCGCAGAAAGACGCTGAGGACGACGTGAACGCAGCCAGGACAGCAGGTGTGGCGGTCGCTACACGCACTGTCAGCAAGGTGGCGCTCAAGCGCGGTCTGCAACAATACGCGGCACAGCGCCTCAGTCCTCCTAAAGTGCCGGTAGATATCCTCATTGTCGATGAACTGCCCAGAACCGCCTCTGGCAAGATCGCACGCCAGCTATTACGTGAACAGGAGCGACAGCGTGGATAACCTTGTGGAAAAACGCAAGTCGGCAGTTATGACTACGCCAGCACCACCCATCGTGCCAGCAACCTCAACTATAGAACAGAAAGCGACACAAGGCGAAGCCCAGAGGATGCAGAGAACACAGAGCGATCAGCAGAGTGGGAAGAAAGCGAAAAGTTCGCGTCCGCATGTCTATGAGCTTGACCCGTTACGGGCAACGACGGCCCTGGTCGTTGTTGCAGTACACGTACTGGCCTTTACTGCCTTCCTCAACCATGCCCAATGGGGCTTACAGGTGCAAAATGCTCTGGTTACGGCAGTGCATTATACGCGCGAAATGTTCATGTTCGTGACGGCCTTCGCACTCACCTACGTGTACTTCGGCAAACCGTTTTCGACCAGAACCTTCTGGAAGAAGCGTGCCATCGGTGTGCTGATCCCCTATGCCATCTGGAGCGCCGTCTACGTCTGGGTCAACAATCCAACACAATCTCTCGGCCACTTTCTCGGCACAGCGGCGCTGGACATTCTCGATGGGCATGCCTCATATCAACTCTACTATATTCTGCTCACGCTACAGTTCTATATCCTGCTGCCGCTCTTTCTGCTACTGGTCAAGGTCATCAGACGCTATCCCTGGCAAACGCTGGCTATCAGTTTCGCGCTTGAGGTGATAACGCTCTATCTCGACTACCACACGCTGCAACGCGGCATCGGACTCAACAACCCGTTCTGGAACTTCATCAACCAGAGCCAGGAAAGCCTGGTCTTCATCTATCAGTTCTACTTCGTGCTGGGCGCGGCGGCAGCGCTCTACCTGCCACAACTGCGCGCCTTCCTTAAGCGCTTCGGCTGGTGGACACTGCCTGCCTTTCTGCTCGGTATCGGCGGACTCTGGCTGCACTTCTACCTTCAGGTCGATGTCTACCACGAGTCGATAGGCTATGCCGTCTCTGTTTTACAGCCGGTGATGGTCTTCTATTGCATCCCCCTGATCGCCTTCTTCTTCTGGCTGACCTACCGCTGGGCCAGTCACGTTCGCCCCGATGGTCGCCCACACGGCTACCGCTTCTGGGGCACGCTCTCCGACGTTTCGTTCGGCGTCTACCTGGTTCACGCGCTCATCTTAAACTGGCTCATGCAGCACATGGTACCGATACTGCCGACAGCGTGGCCAGTCGCCTTGCGCGTCTTCCTGACCTGGGGCCTGACAGCAGGCGGCGCAGTACTCATCTGTATCCTGCTGATGAACACTCCTATTCTGAGCCGCCTGGTGGGACGTTCTCGTCCTTTGCCACGTATACTATTACGGTGGCAAATAGTATTGATGAGTCCGTTCACACGTTCAGGAAGTAGTATTCAACATGTTCAGCAGAAACATGAGGCATGACGTTCATAAAGATTGGGCAGGCCGTGCCAGGCGGCCTGCATCTTCACTAAAAAGTTCTCAGACAGCAACGGCGCTTTTGAGTACGCCCATTTTTTTTGCCCTGGCTCTCCTGTTTTCCGGTTGCAGTAGTTTTTACGCGATCCCATTGCGCTTCTCTTCCGCCTCCGCACACACCGCTCTCACATCCAGCAGCAACACTATTGCGATGATCACGCAACCGATAGCCAGTAGTGGATGTGGCAAGCCAGCCCCTTCCACCCCAGGTGTAAGTACGATGAGTTCTATAAACGTCAGTGGTATGACACGCTATTATCTCCTGCATATCCCCTTCGGCTATCGAGATACCGTGCCCTATCCGCTCGTCTTGAATTTTCACGGTCATGGCAGTAACGCCCGGCAACAGCAGTATCGCACCGGCTTCTCGACGCTGGCCGACAGGTATCATTTCCTCGTCGCCTATCCTCAAGGGGTAATCGGGCCGGATCATCATACCGGCTGGGCCATCGGGCCGCGCTGGGATCCCCACGTCAATGATGTGCTTTTCACCGCCGACCTGCTTAATCGCCTGCAAGCCACCGTCTGTGTTAATCCGGCACGCATCTACGTCACTGGTTTCTCGAATGGCGGCGGCATGACCAATCTGCTGGCCTGCAAGCTGGCAGGGCGTGTAGCAGCTTTCGCCTCCGTCTCTGGCTCCTATCCCAGCGTGCCCGGCGGCTGCCATCCCGCGCGCCCGGTGCCCTTGCTGGAGATACACGGCACCGGCGACCAGGTGGTTCCTTACGGCGGCTCACTGCGCAAGGGCTATCCGCCGATAGCGTTCTGGCTGCAAGGCTGGGTGCTACGCGATGGCTGCTCGACCGTGCCCAGCATCTTTCTCAACAAAGACGGTCTGCTGGGAGAAGAGTGGACATGCCGCAACAACGCGGTATTAATCCATTATCGCGTCAGGGGCATGCCCCATATGTGGCCCTTACATTACGTACTATATTCCAGAGGCTCATCCCTGACCTTTGATGCATCAAACATAATCTGGAATTTTTTCAACCACTATACGCTATCAGCAACTATAAAATGATTTATCGCTCCATACATCTATCATAGCAAAAATTGCGTGATGAGCATGATAAATTATACCTCGACAAGAGTTAATTCTTCCTGAGCCTGGTGTAACTCAATGTTACACTCTTGCAAAAGGGTGAAGAGGCGCTGACGCTCGTTGGCAGAGAGTGTGTTCAGGTCGAGCATGGACTCCGGCTTGTCGGGGTAGATCACGGCCAGATTGGGGCCGTCTAGCCGGAGAGTGACGCGGCTGTCCAGAGGATAGCTATGCAGCGCGCCCAGGCTGCGGCAGGTTTTGAACAGGCCCACGCTGCCAATCAGGATGAAGACGGCGAAGATGACGCTCAATACCAGCCCTACCAGGCTGAGCAGGATAACCAGTGTGCTTGCGAAGAAGGCCAGCATGGGATTGGTCAGGTGCAGTGTCCAGCGTAGCAAGATTTCTGGCGAGAGGCCGATCAGCACAGCGACGAAGCACCAGAAGGCCGTATGTATCATCCAGAAAATGCTGATAAAATTTTCGTGCGAGAGATCACGCACGGCGATGGTGTTGGCGGTGCGATTGAGGCGCAGGATGCCGGTCGTGTAGCCCGCACGCAGGGCGTGAAGGAAGCGCAGTAGGAAGGTTGCCCCCGCCAGCCCCAGCAGCGCGATAAAGCAGAGCAGGGCCACCAGCGCGTCCTGCCATTTGAGGTACGGTGTCCATATGTGGGCATAGGTCGGCAATACCAACAGAGCGCCGGTCAAGGCCAGCACGGCACAGGCCAGGTAGCCCGCACACCAGCGCCATCCCGCCATGCGCGTCCGTTGATAAGCGTTGCGCTCAATGCAAAATACCTGTATATCTTCATCGAGTCGGGATAATTTCGCCATAACAAAATCCTCAACCGGTTTATCCACCAGAAGGATACAGAAAACACCACTTGATTATTCCATTATTAGGAACGAACAAGGTGGGCAACGAGATACAGAGCGCTCAGGACACGGAGCGAGGAATGCCCTGCCTTGCAGGCTAGCGCGTGTTGGTACGCAGGTCGTCGAAGAGGACGGTTTGCAGGTAGCGCTCGGCAGCGCTGGGGAAAATCGTGACGATGACCTTACCACGATTCTGCTCTTTGCGTGCTTCTTGCAGTGCGGCCCAGGCCGCTGCACCGCTGCTGATGCCGATGGGAATGCCTTCGAGTGCGATGAGGCGCTGAGCGGTGGCAACGGCATCGTGGTCGGAAACGGCAATTACATGATCGATCAGATCCACGCGCAAGGTATCAGGTAGGAAGCCGGGGCCGAGGCCCTCGATGCGGTGTGGGCCGGGGCGTCCGCCAGAGAGCAGGGCGCAATTGGCCGGTTCGACCGCCACCACTTCTATGGAAGGCTTATGCGCGCGCAGACCCTCGGCCACACCGGTCAGCGTGCCGCCGGTACCGACGCCGATGACGACCATATCTACTTCACCACCGGTATCTTGCCAGATTTCTTCGGCGGTGCCGATGCGGTGCGCACGCGGATTGGCCTGATTATAGAACTGTTGCGGGTACCAGGCATTCGGCAAAGTGGTACGTAGCTCAATCACTTTATTGATCGCTCCGCGCATACCCTGTCTTCCTGGCGTCAAAACCACCTCGGCTCCCAGGCGTTTGAGCAACATGCGCCGCTCGCGGCTTACCGTATCCGGCATTGCGAGCGTGCAGCGATAGCCGCGCGCGGCGGCGATCAGGGCCAGTGAAATGCCCATATTGCCGCTGGTCGGCTCGGTAATGATACCGCCGGGGCGCAATAACCCTTGCGCCTCCGCTTCACAGATCATTTCAAAGGCAGGGCGGTCTTTAACGCTCCCGCCCGGACTGAACATCTCCAGCTTCGCCAGCAGCGTGACTCCGGTATCGGCGGCGAAGCGACTCAACTCGACCAGAGGTGTCCGCCCGATGAAGGCGGTAATATCTTTTGCCCAACGTGCCATATATCTCTATCTTACCTACATGGTAGGGGCGTGATGCACCATGCCCCTACGATTCTTCCGGCAGTAGTGCCTGAATGATGCCAAGCAGTTCTTGAAATTTGAACGGCTTACGCAGCAACAGGCCGCTTTGCAGACCTAAGCGATGCAGTTGCCAGTCGTGAATGGCCGTGATGACCACAATCGGGATGTGCCGCGTCTTACTATGACCGCGCAGGATACGGTAGAGGGATGCACCATCTAAATTCGGCAGGCCGATGTCTAGCAAAATCAGGTCGGCCCCTAGATCGGGCAACTGATCTCTGGCCGTCTGACCGTCAGTGAACAGATGCAGACGCCAATGGCCTGCACGTTCAAGAAAGTCGTGGAGCAGCGCAGCGATATTTGCGTCATCTTCAACGATAGCGATCAATTTACCATTATCTGTGGTTTCTGCCACACACTCCCCCCATTTCTCGCTGCGACATTCATTTGCATTAGAAGCACAAGCCATCATGAGATATTAGATGTAATACATAGTTTCCGTATTCTCAGTCTTATGACGCTGCGCCAGTTCTTCGATAGTTGTTGTATTGAGGATTTGCTGCGTCATTGCATCGATCTTCTGCCATACCTCACGGAGCGCGCAACCGGGAGAGAGTTTGCAAAAATCAGGATTGGGCAGGCACTCCATTGGCGGCACATAGCCTTCCAGGGCGTTCATGACCTGGGCCATCGTGATCTGTGCCGGCGGGCGCGCCAGCATATGCCCCCCTTTAGGGCCACGCACGCTCTTGATCAATCCCTCTTTGCGCAAAGCTACCAGAATCTGGTCCAGGTACTGTTCAGGAATATACTGCCTGCTCGCAATATCGGCGCTCTCCACCAGCCCCTGCCCATAGTAAGCTGCCATATCCAGCATGGCTCTCAGACCATAATCCCCTCTCATCGTGAGCTTCATTGCACAAACCTTTCCAAAAAGGGTGTTGTGACAGAGAATAGCCCCCTTTTCCTACTGCTAGAATATATCAGTAGCGAACGGCTGTCAATGGGGCATAGCTAACTGGTGAGCTTCGCCGGGAAGCAGAACGAGGGAGATAGGGCGGTCGCTTGCCCTCTTGTTCCCTTACCTTCCTTCCAATAAAACTCTACATTTACTAAAAGCACAACAAGATATATACATAAGTACTATATAGATAATCACTTCTAAAGAATCGCGTTACAATGTTCTCTGCCTATATGGCTAGATACAGCATTTACTCAACAATAATAGAATGCAGTGATCAATGATGGGCATGAACAAAAAAGGCGGCTGTGTGGACATGATAAATCTGTCCCTACGCAACCTGGCCTATCGCTGACCACTTATTGGAGGTGAGAAGTTATCATGCAACCTGATACTGAGCAAACCCTCATCATCTACCACAACATGCACACCGCCATCACCTTGCCTGAACCTGGTGATGAGGGCGAACAGGGCAATCATAGGCTGTCTGCTCCTCTTGCATCGTTATCGTCTATCAACACTTCGGATGAAGACACACTCAATATGACCCCCTATAAGCCTTTTTCCTTGCCTTCACGCCGCGTGACCGAAATGACGCCGTGCCTGGCACAGGGCAGCCTCTCACTCTATACTTTCTCATCGCTGGGCGTTGCTTCGTCACTCGTTAAGCCTCATCATCTACTGCCCGACGGAGCGTCCATCCGCCCTGCTGAGCAGCCTGCCGCCGGACAGCTTTTACCTGAGCAGGCATTTTATCCCTTGCTGGTTCCCGCGTTACCGACTGAAGTCGCGCAACCCGCCCATGCAGGTGTATTGACGCTACTGCCACTGCTGCTGGGGACAGCCTTCGTGCTGCTACTCTATCTGGTAACGCCGGTCGTTGTCAGCTTGCTGCCCTTCTTGCCGACGTTCTGGAGTCGCCTGCTCATATCGCTGGAACTGTTAATCCTGGTTGAGTGGCTGATCTGTCGTGTCCTGTATAAAACAACGAAGAGATAAATACGTATGCCTGTAACATCATCATCGTTGCTAACTCTGCTTGAGCGCGCCATTGGCTACCTGCCCGGCATTCTGGGCGTGCTGGTCAGCCTGATCGGCCTGCGCCTGCTAGCATATTTTTACGACTTTTTCCGGCATTGGGAACACTATCGCGGTCTGCCCACCCAGACCACCGGCGACCTGATGCGCCTCCCGACGCTGCCCTATCTTAAGATTCAGATCACGACGCGCGGTACTACAGGAAGTACTGTCGTTATCCGGCGCGTCATTCGCTCCATCTTAGACCTCGTTTACGACGCTCCCTCCCTCTACGGTCTCCTGCTGAGCGTGGAGATCGTCACGGAGAATGCGCAGCAAAAAACGCTGTTTGAGCAAGAGTTCGCGCACACACCATTGGATGTGCAGGTCTTTGTTGTTCCACCCGACTATCAAACAGCACGCAAAACCTTGTGCAAGGCGCGTGCCATGCACCACATGGTCGAACAGCGCCGCCAGGGTCGCAACAGCAAGCCGGGACGCACCTTCATCCTGCATTGCGACGAGGAAAGCATTATGCCCCCACGCGAGTTGAAAAAGCTGCTCTATTACCTGGCAACAACAAAAGAGCAGAT
>DAOTVZ010000226.1:0-35447 GCA_034436045.1 Ktedonobacteraceae bacterium
CCCGTCTGCAAATAGTACTGGCAACCCCAGGAAAATGACTCCCATTCAAATGCCAGCGCTCCCCGCGACCTCTGCGCCAGCACATCCAGCACACGTATCCCCTCACTAATCACCTCCATGCCAATACCATCCCCTGGAATAACGGCTATATGAAATTTCTGCTGCCGGGCCATCACACACTCCTTTAAATAATTCAAAACGCTCTACTCTATGATCACATAACCACCCCTACCTAATCAATATATACCATACTTTCCATCTCACAGGTTTCCAGAAAGCGGAAATATGCCCACGTCGGCAACAAAACCAGCTTGTCCATACGAAACTGCGCTCCACACTCCAACCTTCACCCTTTTCTCTCGCAATACTCTAAAGAACAAACACAATTAAAGTGGTCTCTCCTTCTGAACGTTTCAATGAAGTGGGGATTTTTAAAGATGGCGATCTTAATCCATAATATATACTATAGATAGTCATAGCACAGAACAAGGAGCGGACAATGGCCCTGAATGAAGTAAAAGCACTGACTTTCGATGTGTTTGGTACTGTCGTAGACTATCGCGGCACTATTATCGACGAAGGCGAACAACTCAATCGGCAAAAAGGCTGGCAGATCGATTGGGCAATCGTCGCTGATGCATGGCGCGGGCGCTATCGTCCTTTTATGGAGCGTGTTGCACATGGCGAATTGCCCTGGACAAAACTGGACACGCTGCATCGCATGGCCCTGGAAGAGATACTGGAAGAATTACACATCACAGGTCTGAGCGAGGAAGAGAAAACACAACTCAACTTTGTCTGGCATCGTCTGCGCCCCTGGCACGACGCCGTCGCGGGCCTCACCCGTCTGCGCACCCGCTTCACACTGGCAACCCTCTCCAACGGCAACGTTTCACTCCTGGTCGATATGGCAAAACATAGCCACCTGCCCTGGGACTGTATCTTCTCCGCCGAACTGGCCCGCGCCTATAAACCAGACCCGCGTGTCTATCGGCTAGCCATCGAACTGTTGAGCCTGCAACCACACGAAGTCATGATGGTCGCCTCGCATCAAAACGATCTGAGGGCAGCTCAGGCCGAGGGTATGCGCACCGCCTTCATCACGCGCCCGCTCGAATTTGGTCGCCATCACATCCCCAATATGACAGCCGACCCCTCCTTCGATATCGTTGCCACCGACCTGATTGATCTGGCCAACAAGCTGAATACCGACTCTTGGGGTTGAACCAAACGAACAACTGGAAAACCTCCTACCACTGGTGGGTACCTCTATGAATAAAGTTAAGAAAACATAGCTCTTTTATGGTATACTATTTAATAGAGAATCTTTCCGGTGATGAAGCTCGCCGAAAAAATCCCAACAAGGGTGATGGCTTCTACAACACGCAATGCGCCGTGCTGTAGAAGCTTTTTTTCTGCACGGCTGTCTGAGAGGTGATTTTGAGCAATGCTACACGAGAAACAGCAACAGACACAAAGGCAGCATACTTCATCGTCAATGACCCTTGAGGTCCAGATACGCCAACCACAACGGGATTGCCCACTCTACGTCTGGGATCGAGAACGGGCGTGCTTACGCTTTCAGGGCACCTACCACGCAGAGCCAGGGCTTCCCGCTGATATTGCGACGCTCACGCTTGCAGAACACGAAGAAATTCCAGTATTCGTCATCCATGAACAGAGCCTTTCACCGCAAACGCTGGTCATGGTGCGTTTACTTGGTGCGCTCCATCTCACGTCGGAAATTTCACAAAGCACGCCGGGAGAGACACATCCGCTCGAAGGCACATTCCTCATTACCTGTGTGGAAGACGAGAATGAAACATCCCCCACTCACACGTCCGTCGTACTTTTACCTGAGAGAGTGGCCGCCTTGCGTTTCTATATAGAAAAGCACACCCCTTCGATACCAACAAACAGCCATGCGGTTATCTACTGGGATGCACAGCTCACCGAACAGAAAATTCGTGAGACTCGTCTCTTCCTAAAACGCCGACAGCGCGAGCAGGCCAGCAAGACCTCCTCCTGGCGCAGCAGCGGAAGCTCTGAACGCCCGGTAGCCTGGCGCGCAGTCGAAGGACTCCCCGCTAGCATACGGCGACAACTTGAACAGGACCATTCACTTCTAACGGGTTCCCTCGACCCGCAAGCTCCCTATGCCCAGGCCGAACACCTGATTCGTTTCGTCCCAACACGATTTCAGGATGCGCTTTCTCATCTCCTATTGGAAGATGAACGTTTACTGGCTTTTATTGAGCGCCCGTTGTTGCGTCAGCGCAGTGGGTGGCTGGGACGGCAGGAGCGTCTCGCTCATGAAGGACTCTTCCTGGTTACGGATCGACAGGCCCTCTGGCTCTCCGACTACTTCTCATCGCGCAATGACACCACTCTACGCGGCTATCATGCCCGCTCATTGCCCCTGGAACGCTTAACTGGCGTGGTCGCATTGACCAACATACACTCAGCGCCATCCTGGATGACTCGCCATCTACCCCAGGATCACGTCCATCAACATCTCGCGCTCGCGCTCAATAGTACGACCGGTCGGGAAATACACACCATCGCCTTTCCGGTTGCGGCAGACCTGGAACGCGCATTACAGCGCATCGCCGAAATCATGCATGCCTTTCTTCCTCTGTCCGCTGATACAATGGATCGCCGGGTACGACGGGTTGTCCAGGTCGATGCCTATATTCCACGCGCCGACGAAGCCGCTGCACTCGATAACCTGGGGGGAATGATACCACCGGCATCACGTCACCTGCTGGAACAGGCCCTGGCAACACAGGTAGGTATAACACCGGAGCAGCGCCTTGCCTCGGTGCTTGTTCCCGCCCTGGAAGAGTATCAGAGTCCACATCGCCTGATCGTGCTGACGCCCCAGGAAGTGCTGGTTCTCGATGAACGAAGAACAGCGCGCTCTTCCATCCAGGTGCAGCACTATCCTTTGCATCAGCTCTCTTCTGCGCAGATCAGCTACTCGCTACTCGGCTCCAATCTCACGCTGTTCAGGCCACACGGCACAAACGAGCTGGAACGCATCGTCATTCCATTTCAAAGTCCGGCAATGACCATGTTTCTACCTCTCTTTACCCGCCTGCGTCTTTTGATCAACAGTCCTGCACTTGAGCAGAGCGCACAGGTTAGCGAGAAAGTAGAGGCGCGTTGATGACCCAACCTGACCAGCATGACACCTTCCCACCAACCGCTTCCACACCACGCGGCGTTCACAGAAATCTGCTTAATGATAGCCAGCGCCGCTCGCTCAGCGTGACTTTGCAGCGCGTAGAGATGGCGGCCTGGCGGCTGGAAGAGGCGCTTACGCAACGCAGCACGCCGCCGCTCGTCCTCACGCGCCTGATCAATCCACTGGATGAGCAGCAACAGACCGCCCTGCTTACCCTGGCACGCCTCATACGTCAAGAAATCGCACTCCTGGCCCATGAATATGATCTGGCAGTTACAGAGCAGAATTTCGCGCGCCTGGTGATGGCCGAATTTACTCTCCTCTGGGCTGATCTCGAAGATGTGCGTCCCCAAAAGCTGCTGCGCTACGGCAATGTGAAACCGGCTCTCCACCAGGTTCTTGATCCGCAGCTACAGCATCTAATTCACCTTGTTCTAACGATAGATGCCGTTGGTAGCGGTCGAATAACACCGGAGCAGGTTTTTCCAGCAGGATCATCACAATAACATCTGGTCGCTACTTTGAGCCGAGCCTGAGAAAGAAGACCGTATGTACTGCTATACTTCCTGTCTTTCTCTTCGCAACATTTGCTGCCGTTGCCGATACAGTTAAATCCGCTTCTCAAGCTCGGCCCGTCGCTTTCGTAGAACTTCCATCTTCTCATGACGCTTTTTCTGTAATTCTTCATCATACCTGTCTTGCCTTGAAGGCAGGGGCATTGCTAGTCTCCTCCTCGCTAAAGGTTAAAAGAGAACGTTTCGTCTCTCGGATGGAGCCGGAAAAGTCTTCAATACTTACACGTTCTGCACAAGAAATTATATGAAAAAGGAAGAAAGCAGTATAATTATCTTATCTATCTGGAATTAATTTTTATGTTTGAAGCTGGTCATCGTTGTCACTTATTACCAATGAGCAACGTTTACCTAATGAGTAACATGTTTCCAATACAGGCACAAATACTATGAATAGTAGTGCTTGCTTGAATATAAGGAGATATACATTATGCCCGTAGAAAAATCAGTTGCGTCTTCAAGCCTCGCTGAAGTTATTGATCGCATCCTTGACAAAGGCATTGTCATTGATGCCTGGGTCAGAATCTCTGCGGTAGGAATCGAAATTCTGGCCATCGAAGCCAGAGTGGTCATCGCATCCGTTGATACCTACTTGAAATACGCCGAAGCCATTGGCCTCACCGCTAATGTCGCTGCTGCCTGATAAATTATGCCAACACAAGATAACGAACAGAAGAAACAAGCCGAGAAGAAAGTGGAACTGGATTTTGGCATCGGTAAAATCTCCTTCACTAACTTCTTTCAAGGAATTGGCAATCTCATCGATTTCGTTTCCAAACTGGAAGAAGAGGGGAAGACCATTGAACAGACCAGGGAATTTACCAGCCCTTCGGGCCACGTCAAGGCCGTCTATGGTATTTCCGTCAGGACAGGTTCTGGTGGAACACCGACCATTGAGTCCTTTGGCAACATAAAAAAGACACCTCAGGGGCCGGTCGTCGAAGAAGTGCGACAACCATTAGTGGATGTCTTCGACGAACAGGATCACATTCTAGTCATCGCTGAGTTGCCGGGCGTGGGCGAAGAACACATTCACAGCGAACTGAAAGGCGACATTTTAATTCTCTCTGCCGAGAATGAGGATCGCAAATACTATCGGGAAATGGTTTTACCCGCTGACCTCGATGCCAGTACGCTTAAAAGCAGCTATAAAAACGGCGTATTAGAGATAAGGATCAGTAAGAAACAGCAAACAGTATGACCGACACCACGATTCAGCTCAAAGTAGAGGAAGCTAATACGCGCGACGTAGGGCGTGGCATTGCTCGCATTGACCCGGAAGTAATGGCAAAACTGGGCATCGATGGCCCTGGCGAAATCGTGAGCCTGAAAGGCCCGCGCGAAACAGTCGTCAAGGTTATGCCCACTTTTCCGGCACAACGGGGGCGAGGTCTTGTCCAGATCGACGGTATTAGTAGGGAAAACGCGCAAGTAGGATTGGACGAACAGGTGAAACTTGCCCGCGTCAAGGTCGCTCCGGCCAGAAGGGTCACACTTTCTCCCTTAACCTCTATGAGAGGCATAGTGACAGATCAGACTTACCTTTCAAGACAACTGGCAGATATTCCTGTGATCGTCGGCGATAGCGTGCAAACCGCTCTTTTGGGCACAAAGAAGCAAGATTTTCGTGTGGTCGATACCGTGCCTTCAGGCCCTGTCATCATCACGGCACAAACTAGCATCACTGTCACCGGCGAGGGAAAGGCAGTAGAAGCGCGCCTGACTTATGAGGATATCGGTGGATTGGGCGATCAGATAAAGCGCATCCGCGAGATGATCGAACTTCCGCTCCGCTTCCCGCGCGTCTTTGCTCGCCTGGGCATCGATCCCCCCAAAGGCGTCCTTCTTCACGGCCCACCCGGCTGCGGCAAGACCTTGATCGCCAAAGTGATTGCCAGTGAAACCGATGCCACCTTCCTGCATCTCTCCGGCCCGGAGATCATGCACAAATTCTACGGCGAGTCCGAGGCACATCTACGCAGCATTTTTGAGAAGGCCAGACAACATGCGCCCTCTATCCTGTTTCTGGATGAACTGGATGCCATCGCGCCAAAACGCGAAGAGCTGGGCGGAGAAAAACAGGTTGAACGCAGAGTGGTGGCCCAGTTGCTGGCCCTCATGGACGGCTTAGAGGAACGGGGCCAGGTCATCATTATCGGCGCAACTAACCTGCCTGACGTCCTTGATCCGGCCTTGCGCCGTCCCGGTCGCTTTGACCGAGAAATCGTCATTCCCATCCCGGATAAAAATGGCCGCAAGGAAATTCTCGCCATTCACACCAGAGGCATCCCCCTGTCCGACGACGTTGATCTTGAACGATTAGCGTTTTTAACACATGGCTTCGTAGGCGCTGACCTCGCGGCTTTCGTGCGTGAAGCCGCCATGTACGCGATCCGCCGCCTCATGCCTCGGATCGACTTTGAACGCAAAATCCTGCCGGAACAGGCGATTCTGAGCCTGGAGGTCAACATGGAGGATTTCTTAAATGCCTTGCGTGAGATTGAACCTTCGGCCATCCGCGAGGTGTTTACGGAAATCCCAGAAACAGGTTTTGCCGACATCGGCGACCTGGAGGATATCAAACGTATCCTGACCGAGACTGTGAAAGACCCCTTGTATCACCCCGCCATCTATGCCAGGGCCAATACCAGGCCCCCCAAAGGCATCCTTTTAACCGGCACACCCGGCACCGGTAAGACCTTGCTGGCAAAGGCGATTGCTAAAGAAGCGGGCGTGAACTTCATTGCTATTGTCGGCCCCGAACTGCTTTCTAAATACGTCGGCGAAAGCGAACGTGGTGTACGCGAAGTATTCAAAAAGGCCCGCCAGGCTGCTCCTTGCATCCTGTTCTTCGATGAGATCGAAACCCTGGTACCTCAGCGTGGCAAGATCGTGGGCGACCAGGTGACAGAGAGGGTCGTTACCCAGTTCTTAACCGAAATGGATGGTATCGAAGAATTAAAAGGTGTGCTGGTCCTGGCAAGCACGAATAGACCGGATTTGATCGATCCAGCCCTGCTCAGGCCGGGACGCTTCGATTTTGTTATCGAGCTTCCAAAGCCTGATGTGAAGACGCGCGAGGAAATCTTCCGCGTTCACACCAGAGGAAAGCCTTTAGCCAAGGATATTTCCTTGCCTGCTCTGGCCCAGGAAACCGCTGGCCTGGTAGGAGCCGATATCGCTTCCATTTGCCAGAAGGCCAGCCTGCTGGCTATTCGAGAATTTCTCGCCAGCAAAGAGGAGGATGTAGAACGATTCATCATTGAAAAACGGCACTTCATGGAAGCCATGCAAAGTGTCGTGGGAGCGTGAGAGGAACACATATGAGAGAAGGAATCTATGTCTATGGCATCATCAAGACAAGTAGCCCTCAAGAGTTTGGCACGATTGGTATTGATAATGGAAAGCCTGCCAATGTTGTAACCAGGGGATTTAAAGACCTGGCAGCGGTCATCTCCCTTAGTCCCTGGATGGTCTATGATACTCTGACAAAAGAGAAAGTTGTCAAAGACCTGGTGACTCACCAATTCGTCATTGAACAGGTGATGCAGCGTTTTACCATCTTGCCGGTAAAATTTGGCACGATTCTGGAGAGCGAGAGTGAGGTTAGCCAGTTCCTGGAGCAAGGCTACACGCTCCTGAGTCAGCAATTGGACAAGATGGAGGGGAAAATCGAGCTAGACCTCGTGGCCTGGTGCGAGATCCCTACCATTCTGGCTACCCTTTCCCGCCGCGATAGCCAGCTTCAGGCGATGCAGCAGGAACTCGCACAGAAAGGCGAGCAGGTCACAACGGAGGAGAAAGCCAGGCTCGGTCAGTGTATTCAGCAGGCTCTGCAAGCAGAAAAAGCGCGCGTTCATGCGTTGATCCTGCAAACGCTCAAGCCAGTGACGGAAGACGTGAGATTGCACGATCAGCTAAGCGATAAGATGATCCTCAACGCCGCCTTTTTGCTGGAAAAGAAAAACGAGCAGTCTTTCTCAGCCCTTCTTGATATGCTGGATCAACAGTTGGAGAAAAACATCAATTTCCGCGTGGTAGGCCCGCTTCCTCCCTATAATTTCTCCACACTTCTTTTCAAGAAGATTGATCAGGAGAGTATCGAAAAGGCTAAAAAGACGCTCGGCATCACCGGTGAACTGACCGAACATACATTGCGAGAGACTTATCACCAACTCGCAAAAGCATATCACCCAGACACAAGTAGTGAAGAGGACACTGATCGCTTCCAGCTTGTGCATGCAGCTTATAGAATTCTCAAAGACTTCGTAGAAAATGGCCCAATACAGGTGGAGGTATTCCAATGGAGGAAAGATACTCAGGAAGCCCAAAAAGTCAGACTATAGATACACAGAATACAACTGAAGGTCGCTATATCTACGGCATCATGATCGCCAAAGACAGGCGAGAATTTGGCCCCATCGGCATCGGCGGTAGAGGCGATGTCGTCTATACTCTACCCTATCGGGATATAGCCGCCATTATCTCCAGTTCCCCTATTACGAAATATCCAGTATCCAGGGAGAACATGATGACCCATGCGGTAGTACTGGACAAGGCGGTAGAAGAAAGCACGATTCTTCCTGTGCGCTTTTGCACCATTGCAACAGATGAACAGTCCATTATAGGCAGGGTATTAAAGCCGCGCTACCAGGAATTTATTGATTTATTAAAACAGATGGAAGGAAAGGTAGAATTAGGAGTAAGAGCGCATTGGATCGATGCCAAAGTCATTTTTACTGAGATAGTTGAAGAAAATAAAGAGATTAAGACGCTAAAGGAATCTGCTCTACACGAAAAGAACGAACAAAAGCACTACGCAAAAACGGTGAAAGCCGGTGAACTGGTTCAAAAAGCATTGGAGGAAAAGAAAAAAAGAGGGGCCGAAGAATTGCTCGCGGCCTTGCGACCATTCAGTCTTGCCGTGAAAGAAAATCAAATCTATGGAGATACAAACCTGCTCAACGCAGCTTTCCTGGTCTCTCAAGAGAAAGAGCAGGCTTTTGATCAAAAGATAAGAGAATTAGATGAGAAATATAAAGAGAGGATTCATTTGAAATACACCGTTTCGCGCGTACCTTATAATTTTGTAGAAGTGGTGATTCATTTGTAGGAGAGTTGTGTGCCTCTAAACGACCTATTAAACGCGCCCTTACAATTCGTGCTGTTCGGTGGCAAAGGCGGCGTTGGGAAAACCACAATGGCCGCCGCCAGCGCCGTAGAACTGGCCAGAACGCGCAGGGTTCTCCTCTTTACGACCGACCCAGCTCCATCACTGGCGGATAGCTTTGGACAGGTCATCGGTAGCGAACCCACCACCATTGCCGGTCTTCAGAACCTGTTCGCAATGGAAATCGACGCCAGAAAGGTTCTCAAAGAATTTCAAGAACAATATGGTAGTGCAATCTTAGAACTGCTACAACAGGGTACCTATCTGGCCGACGAAGAAACCGAAGAATTGTTTCGACTGGAGGTTCCCGGTCTGGACGAAGTCATGAGTTTCAAGAAGATCATGGACTTTATGCAACGTTCAGATTACCAGCTCTATCTTGTTGATACTGCGCCCACCGGTCATACACTGAGACTCCTCACGTTGCCGGAGCTTTTAGATCAGTGGATCAAGTTTCTGGCTACACTGCGCTGGAAGTATCACACGATAACCAGGCACTTTGCACATGAAGAGCAAAGCACAAAAGCAGACATCTTTCTATTGGAAATGAAAAAGACGGTGAAGCGGGTCAAAGAACTGCTGCAAAACGCCGAGAAAACAGAGTTTGTCGTTGTCACCATTGCCGAGAAGATGGCCGTGTCTGAAACGGAGGATCTTATAAAGAGTCTTGAGCGGATGCACATTCCCTCTCACCATATCATCATCAATAATATTTTTCCACACGATGGCTCTGATTTCGACCGGCAGAGAAGAATGGTGCAAGAGAAATACATTCAGCTTATCCAGGAGAAATTCCAATCACATAGCATCACAAAGGTAATTTTGCAGCCAACCGATATTCAAGGTCTGGCCAGACTACAAACGTTAGGTAAACAACTGTTTACCGCAACGAGAGAGGGGCAAGAATAAGATGTTTCTTCTTGACGATTTATTGATCAAACTTCCAATGAAAGGCTTGCTCAGCATCGCTAAAACCATCGACGATATGGCACGAAATGAACTGACCAATGTAGATAAAATTAAGGAGGATTTATTGCACTTACAGATGCAGTTTGAAACCGATCAAATTTCTGAGGAGGAGTTTGAGCAAAAAGAGGCCGAGCTTTTGGAAAGGCTGAACCTCGCTAGAGAGTGGCAAGAGCAATAAGACAGGGTACCTGCAAGGGGCTTTTTATCGCGGTCGCCCTGCTCTCAGCCAGCATTGTCTGTCACCGATTACCAATGAGTAACGTTTACCTAATGAAGACACGCGCCCATGCAGAAACAGAGGTGCCAGTGGTCGCGTTGTTTTCTAGCAAGCAAGTGTGACGTGTTGAAGGCAGCATTCCTCGATAAGGAGATAGCTATGGGAATCAGAGGCGTCAACAATCTTAAAGGTGTGAACGATATTAGAGGCATCCACCATCTTCGTATCGGTCGGGCACGAGGTATCTCTGATATTAACAGAGCGCGAAGCCAGAAAACTAATGGAAATCAGACAAAGCTTGATTTTGTGCAGGAGCAACTGAAACGTAATGTAGAGCAACTACAGAAGAATATGGGGGGGCTTCGTGGCAACTTGCAAGCTAATGTAAGACAGGCGCAGGCTAGGCTGCAAGCCAGTGTTGTCACTGCGCGCACCACTCTTGGCGAAAATACACAGAGACTCGGCGAGAATTTGAAAAAGGCTCGACAAAACGTAGGACGCATCCCGAAAAATCTTCAGAGGATGCTTATCCGGCGCGCCGTGCAAATTGCCATGAATCGGGTTAAAAGAAAAATCTATGCGAGCGTAAATATGGCCCTGGCTAATGTTAGAAAGTTCCTGGCTATGATCCTGCAACTCATCCTGAAGATGGTGCAAGCTGCCGTCAAGGCAACAGAGCGGCTTCTGAGAAAGGACAGACAGGAAGAGGCGAGAGCGTAATGGCAAACAGAGTAGTTCTCCGGCGCTGGGAACTACTCACCCGCTCCATCCTACGAAGCGTTTTAAGTATTGAGGGGAGATAAGCTGCGATGATGAATATAGCCAGAGAAAAAGCGAAGGCTTTCCTGCGAGATGCACTCGAACTTAAAGCAGAAGGAGAAGATGTCAGAATCACTGGCATCGATCATAGCGGTCGCGGCTTAATCATCGAGGCCGAAGTAGTAGAAAGAGATCGTACTCTACCCAAACATCCCGTGTTTGAGAGGAAGCGGTACACCATCAAACTGAATAGCGATTTTGAAGTTGTTTCCTACAGGGAGATGAAAAAGGAAGGGGCGGAAGAAGGAGAGGAAGCTTCTTCTTAAGAGATATAATAAGTATTATAGAATCTTTCTAAAAGAGGCAATTTATTAAATTTTAGTATAAACAAGAAAAACACATTATGCATGCTAACGACGGACTCTATGCTTATGGGCTGGTAGGTGAGGTACCTCAACCACTTGATATTGTGGGTATCGATCAGCAGCACAAAGTCTATCCGGTGATCGGACAAGGACTCTCGGTCATAGTGAGCGTGGTCGATATTGATCAATTTCAGCACCAGGTCAAGAGTTTATTGGCGGCCCTCAGCAGAGCCACAGGCCGCACAGAGCTGGAAGCCGGAGCCATACTGCAAGCTCACGAGGCTGTAATGGAAGCACTCTTACAGCATACCACGATTGTTCCTCTGCAATTTGGCACAATTTTCAAAGACGAAGCTGCCGCTATCAGGATGCTACAGGAGCATGAAGCAGAGTTCAAACGCCTGCTCGCTACACTGAGCGGTAAAGTAGAGTGTGGAGTAAAAGTTTATCTTGATAAGCAAGTGCTAATGAAACATCTGGCGCAGATTGATCCTCAATTCAGCAGGTCAGAGGAGCAACGCAGAAAAGTGTCACGAGGGGCCGCCTACCTGCTGGCGAGAAAAATAGAAGAAAAATTAAAGGATCAAGCCACAACTCAGATGGCACAGATCAGCGCAAAGATTTTTCAAGAGCTAAGCAAAGAGGCTGTCGAGGCGAAACAGAACACAATCTTACCGCAAAGGTTGACCGGAAAGAAGGAAGAGATGATTCTTAATGCCGCCTACCTGGTCGAAAGAGAAAAAGTAGCTCATTTTGAGCAACAAACAAAAAAATGCCTGGAGCAATATGCAGACATTGGCCTCACGCTGGAAATTTATAACCCCAGACCACCTTACAGTTTTAGTAGCAACGTCAACACCGATCAGCAGTGACCCTGGGAGTTCATTGATGGACAGCGAAAGCAGCAAAACTGGTAATCAAGCACTCAAGAATCGTCATGTTACTCTTCTTGAACTATTAGATAGAGTGATCGATAAAGGCGTGGTGGCGAAAGGTGAGGTTATGCTCTCAGTAGCAGATATTGACCTCATTTACCTTAACTTAGGACTGTTACTTTCTTCAGTGAAAACTGTTGAAAGAGCCGCGCGAAGAGGCGGCTATAGGTGGCTAAATCAACCACCATCTCCTGGAAGGCCATACCTGGACGAGCTACCAGTGAAAGAAGAGGCTATCGCAACACCATCCCAGGATGAGTTACTGTCGGCAATAGAGAGCAGTGATAAAGGGGAACAGCCTGTACGCGAGCAAACGAATCAGGAGAGCAATGAAGAATCTTCTGCGAACGCGGTACAACTGTTATCCGACCAGGCCGAACGCGATCATTCTCCCGCCGCCAAAACCAGTATTGACCACAAAAGTGTAGAACAGGGATTGGCTAAACTGGTCTTAACGCTGATCGATCTACTACGAAAACTGATGGAGAAACAGGCAATTCGGCGCATTGAGGATAACCAATTAAGTGACCAGGAAATTGAAGAGCTTGGCAATACCTTCTTCCTTCTGAATGAGAGAATGGAAGAACTCAAAAAGATTTTCCATCTGGAACATGAAGAGTTAAACCTGGATTTAGGCCCTTTGGGAGAGCTTCTATGAACAGTTTCACCAACTTGCCGAATCTACACCAACGGAAAAGAGGTTACTGATGGCGGGACAGGGTACCAGTCTACAAACCACAAATCTGGCCGAACTCCTGGAACTCATTCTCGACAAAGGGCTTGTAATCGTTGGCGATATCAAGATTAATCTGGTCGATGTTGAACTGCTGACCATCAAAATAAGGCTGCTAGTTGCCTCAGTGGACAAGGCCAAGGAACTCGGCATCGATTGGTGGGAACACGACGCCTTTTTTAGCTCCCGCGCCGCTCCCCAGCTTGCATCCCAGCAGCATGTTACTTCACCGTTGGATAGCTCTGCGACGCCCATTGAGCATGAAGGGCCGCCATCTCAGGCTTAACTTACTTTTTCGCCTCCCTCGCTCACCTTCACTCCTTGAACTCGAAGGCTAAATGCCAGCCAGTCTCATCGTGGAAACGCTGCCATGCCTCTTGCATCAGCGCTTCATCCTCTTCCCCAACGACCGTCACCTTGGCCAGTTTGGCGCTCTGGTTGAGCGATGGTGTCCCTAGCATGACAAAACTGGCAGGCACCGCGCGCTGAGCTGCCTCAATCATAGCCTGTTGATGCACACTCGGATGAATGCGAATTTGCCAGCCGGTCTTCTCTGCCAGCGTTGCCAGTTGTTCGGCATAACGCTGTTGCGCTACATCGGGGAAGTAGAAGCGCAAGAGCAGGGTATGTGATCTATCTTGCGTGCCGATCTTCGCTATCCCCGGCAGATCATCAAGCATGGCATGGGCAATCACCAGCGCATCATGCGGATTGAGGATATTACTCTTTGTTACCGTCACTGTTGCTCCCGTTGACTCTGCTGAAGCCATCGCTGCCGTAGGGACATGACGTGTCACGTCCGACGCACGATTGGGCAAACGAAACTCCAGAAGCCAGCCGGTTTCGGCATGAAACCTTGCCTTCGCCCGCTCAATCTCCTCCGGCGCAGCTTCACCTGTGCATTCATAGACCAGCAACGTGCGATCATGATAGATCGAGGGGCCACCCACCGGCTCTATACCCTCCGGCATACACTCCTCTGCCTTCTCAGCCAGCGCTCCCTGGTGCGCGTTCGGCCAGACACTCACAGGCACACCGGTCTCTTCAGCGACAGCTTCGATCTCAGTAGCATATCGTTCGCGCGCCACCTGCGGGAAGTAGAAGTAGAGCGTGACCGCGCCCGTCTCAGGATTAACACCGCGCTTATAGAGGTCGGGAGCTTCGCCCAGATGCGCACTGATAACGCTCTGAATCCACTCTTGATCGGGTGGCTCTGCCTCTTCCGGCAATTCCAGCGCGTACTGCCAGTCCGGCGCGAGGCTATAGCGCGCCACGCCATCACCTTCCATCATTGTGGCTTGCTGGAGAAAGAAGTCCGGGCGTAAGAAGACCAGCTTGGCAACGGCCAATCGATCAGTTAAAGATTGCGCAGAGAGTCCCGCTAATGCACATAGCTCGCTCAGTGTATAGCTCGCTCCTTCCTGACACTGGCTGGCTAATGCACGCGCGGAAAGACGTCGTCGTGTGCGGCGCGCAATACGTGAAATTTCGGCTAACACAAGCGGCACAGAACGAGGATCGTCGATGATCTCCTGTGGTGCAGGCCCCAGCACATCCAGAATGGCAGCAAAGGGATAGCGCGTGCGTTCAAAGGCTGCGCCCTTTGGAAACTGCACACGGATAGTCGCCCCTGGCTCAATCGCCTTACAATAGACCGCCTTCGAGATGTCCGAGCGCACGGCGAGAAAGAGGATCTGTCCGACCAGTTCGCTAAAAATGTCTTCCGGCGTCTCCTCTTCCTGCCCACGCACACGGAAGGCTTCCTCCAGCGCGTGCTGGCGCACAAAGTATCGCTGATCGGCGTCTTCTGCCAGCACGTCCAGAATATCCTGCGTCGTCTCGCCGGTTGCCTCACCATACCAGACCGCCGCCAGCTCGCGCGCCGTAACAATACGCAGGGTTGGTATCTCACGCACGGCACTCCACAATACCGGCAAATGCTCATAATCGAAGCGTTGCCCTTGCCCGATATTTACCGGCAGCACCGGTAACGTCTCGACTTTGCCCAATGAAGCCTTCGTCTTTGCCACTCGTCCAGCCGTGAGTTCCAGCGAGGCACCATTATCCGGCAGCAAAACTTCGGTTCCCACCAGCAGGGAACGCAAGGCGACGCGCGCCTCCGGGTCGCCATGCACCAGCGCTACCTGACGTGGCTTGAGCACCGCCGCGTATGCCGCCAGCTCGCTACCATCGGCGTGCGCGCTCAAGCTATATTTCGCCACCTTGCAGCGCACCGCCACCTGCTGACCACCCAGGTCGAGCGTATCGCTGCGCTTTTCAGCCAGGTCAAGCAACTTTTTCCCTGGTGACTCTTCGTCCTGATAGCCAGTAATCAAGATCGCGGCGTTCTCTTGCTCGGCCAGGCGTGTCGCATACCACACGCTCGGCCCACCTGTCAGCATACCGCTACTGGAAAGGATGCACGCAGGCGGGCCTGCCAGAATACGTAAGCGCTCGCGCTCATTCTCGACAAACTTGACGTTCGTGCCGGTAAAAGGCAGATAACCCTTGCGAATCTGGCGCTGCAAAGTCGGTGTCAACGCTTCCGGGATCAGTTGATAGGTGTTACAAACGCGGCGCACCAGGCCATCAACATAGATAGGAAAGGCGGGTATCTGCCCACGTTCCTGCGCCGCCTGCAAGAGCAACAGAATCTCCTGGCCCCGCCCCAGACCAAAGCACGGGATCAGCGTATGCCCGCCATTAGCAATATGCTCGGCAACGGCCTGCGCCAGCCGTAGCTCTTCGCTCTGCCGGTTAGGGTGCAGACGCGCGCCATAGGTCGATTCAAGCACCAGCAGATCACAGCGATCCATGGCAGGCGGCACAGCACCCGGCACCGTGCGTTGCGGCGTGCTGCTGATGTCGCCAGAGATGACTAACGCGCCATCCCTGCTACTAAACCCGATGCTCATGGCACCTGCGATATGACCGGCGCGGCCCGTTGAGATAGTAATATTTGCTAACTGCGGCAGAGTAAAGGTTTCACCGACCGGAACAGGGCGCACCATTGTCAACATGCTGCTGACCAGCGTTTCGGGATAAAGCGGTATCTCCATCTCTTCCGCCGCGCGACGGGCCATAATTCTGAGCGCATCCGCCAGCATCACTTCCATCAGAAGCGCGGTGCCCCGCGAGGCAAAGATAGGCACGGTTGGAAAGGCCCGATGCAGCAGGGGCAAGGCTCCTATATGATCGGCGTGCGCGTGCGTGACGAAAATGGCACGGACATCCTTGCCCTCCAAGAGCGCCAGATCAGGCAAGGGGTCAGATTTGCGATCAACGCGCACGCCCGCGTCAACAACAAACCATTGACCGGCAAGCTCGACAGCTACGCAGCTTGCGCCAACACCATTTGCTCCACCAACAAAAATTACCTGCATCTATACTTCCTCTGTTCTCTGCAAAAATGTGCCATCCTGACTGACAGAGTTTTTATACTCACACATGAGCCATCAAATACCGCTTAAGCCTTCGCTTCTTCTTCGTATAAAGCCGCCATGTGCTTCACCGCCTGTGCCACCTCTTCGCGCACCTGCTCAGGCGTAACAACCAGCGCATGCGGGCCAAGCGATAACACATACGAAATGGCGGCATCCAGCGACTCAAACGGTATACTGGCAATAATGCTGCCATCGCGCTCTTCACTTATAATAGTTGCCCCATCGCGCAGACGATGACGCGCAGAAGCCTCTATTTTCAAGGTCATTGTGAGCGATTGCATGCGCCTATCGAGATACTTACGCGCCTCGCGCCAATAGTTTTGCAGGTCAAAATCGTCTCTCTTCTGCACCATCTCATCCCGTACATGCACATCTTGAATATAACCGACACGAAACGGGTGAATTTGATGACAGCAATGACATAACGCGATCAAATACCAGATGCCCGTGCGCACCTGAGGGCGCGGCAAGCCTCTATATACCAATCCATACGGTTCAACCCGACGCCAGGTTAGAGCAGAACCGTCCGTGCGCGGATACAAAATATCAAGCTGCTGGCCCTTCCAGAGCGCGCTGCGAATCAGATCGAGATAAGCCGTCGCCGGTTTCTGCTGCCAGGCGTTGGTGTCAAAAAGAATGCGCTCACGTGCTGCGCGCACGTCGGCACGATACTCCTCCGGTAATGTGGCTTCCAATTTTAGGAAAGCGCGATGCAGGTCTTCATCGTCTGCAAAGAGACTATAGTTGCCAACCATCGCTCCTCCCAGCACCAGCGAGACAACCTCCTCACGTGTAAAATGTGAAGTTTCGACATAATGTTCTTGCAGCAGGTAATAGCCGCCACCGGGACCTTGTTGTATCGCCACCGGTACATGCGCCATTGAGAGTGCGTTAATGTCTCGATAGATAGTGCGAATGGAGACTCCCAGAAGTTCTGCCAGTTGGTGTGCGGGCATTTTGCCACGCGCCTGTAATAAGAGTGTAATCGCCAGTAGACGTTCTGCACGTTGCATACAATTAGTATATCACAACAACATAGTGGAAGAAAATTTCTTAGAAAGGCTGACAGACTGATGTCAGCCTTTCCATGCTATACTTAATACTCAATCCCATCATAGGCATGGCGTGTTGAGAAAGGAACCTTCTTCGTGACAGTATCCCAACTTGTGAAACCTTCTTTACGTGAACGTTTCTCTACATGGCAGGCCAACTGGCGAATCTACCTGCGTATCATTCGTCTATTGCGTCCTCACTGGCTATTTTCTATCGGCACCGTTGTCTGTCTAGGGCTGGCAACCGCCTTCGCCATGATTATTCCCTGGCTGCTGGCCTGGGTCGTCGATGTCGGTGTGCAAAATGGGCACTTCAGCGACCTGCTGCTCGCCGCTGGCGCGGTCGTTATCATTAGCACGCTACGCGGTCTTGCAGCCTACGGGCAGGGCTATCTCTCGCAAGCAGTGTCATCCCTGGTGGCCTACGATCTGCGCAATCAGGTCTACCAACATCTGCAAGAGTTGAGTTTCTCTTTCCACGATGAAGCGGAAACGGGACAATTGATGTCTCGTATGACTGTCGATATCGAAGCAATCCGTAATTTTATTACCCTGGGACTCCTGCGCGCGCTGGTGGCTTTCGTCACCTTCACATCTATTACCGTCATTCTCTTTACACTGGATTGGCGGCTGGCCCTCATTACACTCATCAGTGTACCGGTGATAGGCTTTCTGGCCACACAGGTGGCAAAACGCCTGCGTCCACTCTGGCTCGGTGTACAGAACGAGACGGGCGCACTGGGAACCATTATGCAGGAGAGCCTGAGCGGGATGCGCGTGGTGAAATCTTTTACACGCGAGCCATTCGAAGTCGAGAAATTTGACGCCAAAAATCAGGAGGTGCGCAACCTCAACCTGGAAGCGCTGCGCCTCTCCGCCTGGAATCAGCCCTTGATGGTTCTCGCGCTCAACGTCATCAACGTTCTCGTCGTCTGGGTTGGTGGCATCGCCGTCATTGGCGACAAGTTGAGCCTGGGCGTTCTCGTCGCCGTCACCCAGTATATCCTACTGCTGGGAACACCTGTACGCTCCTTCGGCTTCATGGTCAACTGGTTCCTGCGTGGTCTGAGCGGCGGCATACGCATCTTTGCTGTGATGGATACACAACCTGACATCGTAAGCAAGCCCGGTGCGCATGTACTTGAGCAGGTACGAGGCGAAGTGCGTTATGAGCATGTCTCCTTCGCGTATGGCAAAGGGCCAGAGGTCTTACACGACATCAACATTAACGCTAAAGCCGGGCAGATTATCGCCCTGCTGGGCGCGACCGGCAGCGGAAAGAGTACCGTTCTACATCTGTTGCCTCGCTTCTACGACGTGACCGGTGGCTGCGTCAAAGTCGATGGCTACGATGTACGCGATGTCACCGTCGAATCGCTGCGGCGCAATATCGGCCTCGTGCTACAGGATGTCTTCCTGTTCAACGCTACCTTGCGCGACAATATCGCCTACGGCGTTACCGATGTAACTGAAGAAGAGATCATGCAAGCCGCCAGAATCGCGCACGTCCATGACTTTGCCGTCAATCTACCCGACGGCTATGACACCTGGGTTGGTGAGCGCGGCGTGACGCTCTCCGGCGGCCAGAAACAGCGTGTGGCCATCGCCCGTACTTTGCTGCTCAATCCACGTATTCTGATCCTCGACGAATCGACCTCCAGCGTCGATATGGAGACAGAATACCAGATTCAGCAGGCGTTAGAAGTTGTCATGCGTGGACGCACAACGTTCGTGGTCGCTTCACGCCTGCGCACAATTAAGAACGCCGACCAGATACTCATTATCGAAAATGGTGAGATCGTAGAACATGGCAACCACGAATCGCTGTTAAAACTCAACGGGCGCTACAAGCGGTTATATGACCTGCAATTGCGCGAGCAGGAAGAATTCGAGGAACGCCAGCGGCAATTGCGCTCTACCTCTAAAGCGCGCACTGTACAACAGCTTAACCAGGAACAGGAGGTGATGCGATGAAAGCAAGCAGTTACGTTGAGCAGAGGCGTAAGAATTACTGGCGTGAAAATAGTCTGGCCTATGCTGACGAAGACATCTCTAAGAAATTTGATTGGAAGCTGCTCAGGCAATTTCTCCCTTACATGAAAGATTATCGCCTGAGACTCATCGCCAGCACCGTTCTGATGTTGATCTACACTGTTGCCAACCTGCTCAATCCTTATCTGATCGGGCTGGCAATCGACGATTTTATCACACAGCACGACTTGAAAGGTCTGGCCGTCATTAGTAGCATCCTCTTAGCAGTCAATATCATCATGTGGCTGGCCCAGTACGGGCAGGTCTGGACAATGTCCTGGACAGGCGAGCAGATCCTCTATCGGCTCAGTTCTGACATGTTCGCCCACTTGCAAGAACTATCGCTGCGTTTCTATGATCGCACTCAGATCGGGCGCGTCATGTCGCGTCTACAAAGCGACATGGATGTGCTGGAGTCCATGCTCAACACGGGCCTGCTCTCCATCCTCAGTTCGCTCATCTCCCTGATAGGTATCATTGTTGCGATGCTTTCCATGAACGTGCCACTGGCCCTGCTCACCTTCGCCGTTCTTCCCATCATGATGGCGATAGCGGCCTTCTGGCAGCGCCACGCGCAGCGCTCGTTTCGCCTGACACGCGCCGCTATCTCGATGGTCAACGCGACCTTGCAGGAGAATATCTCCGGCATGCGCGTCATCCAGAGCCTGGCGCGTGAGGAGCGCAACAGCGCCGAGTTCGATGAACTCAACTCATATAACCGCGACACCAATCTTGAGGCCAGCCGCATCGCCGCCCTGGTCTTACCGCTCGTCGAGGTGGTGGCAGCGCTCGCCATCGCCATCACTATCATCTACGGCGGCTTACTGGTTGAACATAAAGCCCTGCTGGTTGGTGTACTGGTAGCCTTTACACTCTACATTAACCGTTTCTTCGACCCCATCCGTGACTTGAGCCAGCAGTACACGCAACTGCAACGCGCTGGTATCGCCGTCGAGCGCGTCTTCCAGATCATGAATGTTCCGGTCGAGATCAAAGACAAGCCAGATGCACAGGAGTTACCGCCCATCGAAGGCCATGTCGAGTTCCGTCACGTCGTCTTCGGCTACAATCCCGAACGGCCCATCTTGCATGACCTCAACATCTCTATCAAGGCCGGTCAAACAGTGGCAATCGTAGGCCAGACTGGTGCCGGCAAAAGTACCATCGCCAGCCTGTTATTACGCTTTTACGACGTGCAAAAAGGGGCCGTGCTGATCGATGGCTACGACGTGCGTGATGTCACTCAACACTCGTTGCGCCGCCAGATCGGCATTGTCCTTCAAGACCCGTTCCTCTTCACCGGCACAGTGCGCGATAATATCCGCTATGGACGGCTGGAAGCCAGTGACGAAGAGGTGATGCAGGCGGCACGTACCGTCGGCCTGCACGACCTGATTATGCGCATGCCAAAGGGCTACGACACCCCCATTCAGGAACGTGGTCGCAATCTGAGCGTCGGACAGCGCCAACTCATCTCCTTCGCCCGTGCGCTCCTGGCCGATCCGCGCATCCTGATTCTGGACGAAGCCACCGCCAACATCGACTCGTTCACCGAACTACTGGTACAACAGGGCCTGCATCGCCTGCTCTACGGGCGCACCGCCCTGGTCATCGCCCATCGCCTCTCGACCATCAAGGGCGCAGACAAGATCATCGTCCTGGATGCCGGTCGCGTCATCGAGCAGGGCACGCACGAAGAACTGCTCGCACGCAATGGCGCATATGCCAATCTGTACGCAATGGGTTTCCGCCACGTTGCAGCATAAGCAGCATCAAGCAAACAGCGTCCAACCGATGAAAAGCGGGAGCGTTCTCTGCGAGAGGGCGCTTCCGCTTTTCGTTAGTTACGCTGGCGATACAGAAGAGGCGAAAAAATCACAGTCGGCTCCATAAAAACTCTACTATCCCATCGCATATGTCACTTTCTAGCCCTCTTGAAAGTGTAGTCTGATAGGTTTGATCAAACCTACCAAAGGCATTGCATAGTTAAGTATCCATGTAGATAGAAAGAGAGGACGCGATGTTCTTTCATGTGCAAAAGCTGATCAATGATATTCCGGTTGCTGAACCTGACCCTGCTGCGGCAAAGGCATTGCAGGAAGGATTAGGCGGGCAGTTTGGGGAGATGCGTACTATGATGCAGTATCTCTTCCAAAGCTTCAATTTTCGCGGCAAAGCCAAACCCTACCTGGATTTAATCCAGGGCGTTGGCATCGAGGAGATCAGCCATGTCGAATTAATCGCCACTACCATTAACCAGCTCCTGGATGATGCGCCGAATTATCGTGGTGATCGCACGCCTGGCGAAGAGGGTTCCACCCCCCTGCGCATCGCGCTTGAGCAGGGCAATATTCAGCATTTCCTGGTAGGCGCGCAATCTGCTATGCCCGTTGACTCAACCGGCAATCCCTGGTCAGGTTCCTATGTCTACAATAGCGGCAACCTCACGCTCGACCTGCTCTATAACCTGATGCTTGAGGCCACCGGGCGTCTGCAAAAGTGCCGTCTATATGAAATGATTAATAACCGCGCTGCACGCGCCACAATTGCCTATCTGATTGTGCGCGACGAGGCACATGAAAAAGCGTTCGCAAAGGCGCTTGAAACTCTGGGAGTGAACTGGGGCCATATCCTGCCCATTCCGAAGTTCGATAGCAACAAGTACCCGGAAGTTAAGAAACTGGTGGACATGGGCCTCAACAACCAGCAATACCACTGGCGATTGGACGGCTCTGAGATGGGCAAAATTTTCCGGGGCGATTCGCCCGCGCACGATGGCCAACTTCAAGTACCGAGTAACGCCCCGGAAGGCGCGCCGGTACGTCTGGCGGACGAGCGTCCCGAAGAATTCGCCCCCGGCATCCCGGATGAGATCCGCGAGATGGTTGAGAACCTCGCCCGCGTGTGATTAACCGCCAAGAAAGGGGGGGGGGCAACAGCCAGGGTCGCCCCTACAATACGAGTTGCTCTTTCTACTGCTTGTCTATTGTAGAGTAGGCCCTGGTTGTCATCGCCTGTTCTACTCCTCTCGTCGGTCTACCTCTTCTTGAAGGTCTATGAGTGTGCCTCACACCTTATATCCGAGGTGTATATAATCACTTTCATACCGTTTCTACTTCTCATTCATCAGATGCTCTCCCCCAGCCACCGCCGCCAGGAGAAGCCACAATCAGGCGATCTCCTGGCATTGCTCTAAAATGCACCTTGCCCGGAAGCACTTGCTCCTGACCATCGTGTATCAGCGTATTCTTTCCACATTGCCCAGGCTCGCCACCCTGCAAGCCATATGGCGGGTTGACACGGCGCTCGCTCAGCAGTGTCACATCAGTTGGTACTTCAAAGCTGATCTCGCGTATCAGGCCATCACCACCGCGCGCCGCTCCACGCCCGCCGGAGCCATCGCGCAACTGATAGCGCGTGATGCGCATAGGATAGGCATACTCAAATGCCTCGACCGGTGTGTTCATCGTATTGCTCATATGCACATGCACGCCAGAGAGACCATCCAGGTTTTTGCGCGCACCCATGCCACCACCCATCGTCTCATAGTACGCGAACGGCTGCTGTGTGCGCGGGTCGATGCCACCCGCCGTGATATTATTCATCGTTCCCTGACTGGCAGCCGGTACCTGCTCCGGTAGAGCCTGCGCAAACGCGCCAAACAGCACGTCAGTGATGCGCTGCGATGTCTCCACATTGCCCTGCGCCACCGCCGCCGGTTGACGCGCGTTGACGATAGAGCCGGTCGGTGCAATCACCGTCACCGGCGCGAAGGTGCCGTGATTCATCGGTGCATCCTCCGGCATCAAACAGCGCACCACGTAGTATGTAGCCGATTTCGTGACCGCCGCAACCGTGTTAATATTGCCACGCACCTGCAAGCTACTACCTGTAAAATCTGCGGTCAGCGTCTTGCCGCTCACGGTCAATGTAACGGTAATCGGAATGTGCATGGTACCCAGACCATCGTCATCCATGTAATCGGTGAAGGTATAGCGGCCATCGGGAATAGCCTCGATAGTGGCCTCAGTGATACGTTGGGCATAAGCAATTAAAGCCTCGACATGCTCCTCTAAGATAGGCAGGCTCCAACGCTCGACCAGCTCTTGCATACGGCGTGCGGCAGTGCGATTGGCCGCTACCTGCGCCGTCAGGTCGCCGCGCCGCTCGTGTGGCGTGCGTACATTGCGCAAGACGAGCGCGAAAAGCGGCTCATTCAGTTCTCCCGCCTCCCACAACTTGACCGGCGGAATAATCAGCCCCTCTTGATAGACCTCCGACGCCAGTGGCATCGACCCTGCCGACATGCCACCCACGTCCGAATGATGCGCACGATTGGCCGCGAAACCAATCAGGCGCTGCTCCTGTCCTATTTGTACAAATATCGGTGCAATCAGTGTAATATCGGGCAGGTGCGAACCGCCGAGAAAGGGGTCATTGAGCGCAATGATATCACCAGGGGCAAAATGGTCGAAGGTCTTGAGCGCTGCCGCTACCGAGTCCGGCATCGCGCCCAGATGAACAGGAATATGCGCCGCCTGCGCAATTAGGCGGCCCTGCGCGTCAAAAATAGCGCACGAGAAATCGCGCCGCTCCTTGATATTGGGCGAATAGCTGCTACGAGTCAGCACCACACCCATCTCCTCGGCGATGGCAGTGAGCGCGCTGCGAAAAATCTCCAGGCTTACCGGAGTGACACTCGATGTACTCTGCATAGCTAGACTCTCTCTATTAACATAGCTCCGTCTATCATACGTCTATCATACACCCCTACGTGACTAACATGGCCCCATGCGTCAAACACCACATACCCATCCCGTAGGGGCGTGATGAATCACGCCCTTTACACCCGTCACATGACTCTCAGGGCGTGATGAATCACGCCCCTACGGGATAAGGTCATTCCTAGAAATACAGCTTTCCTATTAAAATTCATCATGCCTCACAAGAATAAGATTATCCACAGCATCAACAAAGGCACGCCAATCTGGTGGCAACACGGTCGTGGTATCATATTGCGTCACAATCGCCGGGCCATTAAAAGTTGTACCAGGGAGCAGGTTAGCTCGCTCATACCGCGCCGCCTCATATGTTCGCCAACCCGTTGTACTGGTCGCATCGGCAAAAATGACCGCCTGTGTTCCCGTCGGCACTGCTTTTGCATCCTTCACGACTTCCCGGTGTTCCAGCACCGGATGCGTGTTAACGCCGCGCGCCTTGAGACGCACATTTACGATCTGCACCGGCTCTTTGGGGTCGCTATAGCCGAAGCGCCGCTCGTGAGCCGCGTGGAAACGCTCCACCGCCGCCGCTCTATCGCCATCAAAAGGCACAACTAACTCGTAGGATTGTCCGACATAGCGCATATCCAGGTAGCGTTCCAGCATAATGCGTTCGGGCGCGATACCCTCGCGTTGCAAGTCACACCGTCCCTGCTCTTCCAACTCTGTCAGCACACGGCTAATCGTCTCATCAGCCTGTGGCGCATCCAGCATCACCGTTCGCACATAATCTTTCAGCGTATCGGCAACCAGCGTGCCTAAAGCGGAGAGGACGCCAGGCGTGGTCGGTACCAGCACGCGCGGGATGCGCAGAGCAGCGGCCAGTTCGCAGGCGTGCAGCGGACCAGCGCCACCGAAGGCCAGCAGAGTGAAGTCGCGGGGGTCGCAGCCGCGCTCTACGGAGATGACGCGAATGGCCGCCTCCATGTTCGCGTTGGCGATACGAACAATGCCCAGCGCCGCCTCTTCGATGCTCATGTGTAGTCGCTCGGCAATGGGCGCGATGGCCTGACGAGCCAGTGCCGGATGTAGCGCCATTGTACCACCGAGAAAAGCATCTGGCAGCAACCGACCAAGCACCAGGTTAGCATCGGTAACGGTCGCCTCTGCGCCACCGCGACCATACGCCGCAGGCCCAGGCACCGCCCCTGCTGAAACCGGCCCCACACGCAGCGCGCCACCGACATCAAACCAGGCGATGCTGCCGCCGCCCGCGCCAACAGTATGAATGTCGATCATGGGCAACTTCGTCGGGTAGCCCCCTATCGAGCCATCGGTCGTCTCGCTGATCTGCCCATCCACCAGCGCCACATCGGTCGAGGTACCACCGATGTCCAGTGTGATAAGGCGTGCAATGTCCGAGGCACGCGCCACAAAGGCCGCCCCCACCACACCTGCTGCCGGCCCGGAGAGCAGCGTGCGGGCCGCCTCACGCCGCGCCGTACTGCTGAGGATAGAACCGCCATTAGATTGCATGATGCGCAATATAGCATGTTCCGGTAAACCCTGTTCGAGGTGCGACAGATAACGATCTATCAACGGCCCCACATAGGCGTTGAGAACCACTGTGCTGGTGCGCTCATACTCACGAAACTCCGGTAGTACGTCGCACGATACCGAGACATAGAAGCCTCGCGCGCGGGCCGCCTCTGCCACACGTCGCTCATGTTCAGGATTGGCAAAGCTGAAAAGCAGTGAAATAGCCACTGCCTCTGTTCCGGCCTCCTGCAAGCTGTCCAGCGCCTCCTGCAATGACGCCTCATCCAGCGCCAGCAGGATCTCGCCGCGCTCATTCAGGCGTTCACGCACCTCTACGCGCCGTGAGCGTGGTACCAGTGGCGGCACTTTACGCGCGCTTAGATCATACAGCTTTGGTCGCGCCTGTCGCCCGATTTCCAATACATCGCGGAAGCCCTCCGTCGCCACCAGTCCCGTCACCGCTCCCTTATGCTCCAGCACCGCATTCGTCGCCACTGTCGAGCCATGCACCAGCACATGCAGCCCCTCCAGCACATCCAACTCCGTCAGGCCCTGCAAAATGGCGCGTGCGGGATCATCCGGCGTCGAAAGCACCTTCTGCACTCCCAGCCGCCCATCCTGCAACACTACCAGATCGGTAAACGTTCCACCCGTATCCACGCCAGCCAGTATCTGAACCATCTATCTCTCCTCTTCTCTAGCTCTCTTTTCGCTACCTTGACACCTGTTCTATGGCCTCTCATCAACTTCCTGGAATTCGAGCTTCTTTGCAGAGCAACAAGTTGAAATTAACTTATCCTGGATACTCCCTCTCAAGGGTACATCCTCTGAAAAAGTCCGTCAAGTCGAATACCTTGCTTCAACTTTTCACAGGGCTTGCCGTATATGTGGTAGCTAACAACACGTGGGATATCCACAGGGAAGAGGCAAACTTATGGAGGAGTTGCGCAATACAGGCAACACCGAGAGCAATAAGCAGACTCATTCAGGCACAACCACCAAACTTCCCGCCGTCAGTGAGGAACGGCAGGAACAAGAGGAACAGTTGAGCAAAAATACCACTATTAAACTCACTCAGAACGAGGATAGCGCCACGCAGGCAACTCCTATGATTCAGCTCACCGTGATCGACGGCTCACAGTCACAGATCGGGCGGGGTGCGGTACGCATCGATCCTGATGACATGGCCCGACTTGGCTGTCAGTCGGGTGATGTCGTTATGGTTACAGGGGCACGCACAACCGCCGCGCGGGTGGTACCCTCCGCACTGATTGATCGCGGTCGCTCCATTATTCAGATGGACAGTCAGGTACGCCAGAATAGCGCGGCAGGTCTTGGTGAGCGCGTCACCCTCCACAAAGCAAAGACACGCATGGCCGAGAAGATTACGCTGTTACCGCTTAACGGCAATTCACCGTTACAAGAGAGCGACTTGCTCTATATTAGTCGCTATATCGTTGGACTACCGGTCACGATTGGCGACCTGATGCGTGTCAACATGCCCGGAGCAACACAACGCGACTTCCTGCTCATCAGCACAGTACCACCCACTCCCACCTATACCATCCGCCGCCCCGGTGGCGAGGAGCAACCAGCGGTAGAACCGCCGATTCCTACACCGCCCGCAACCGAGGTCGAGGCAGTCATCGTACAGCCCGGCACCGTCATCAAGGCCCAGGCGCGTGGTGCGGCACATGGCACTCCAGGGCGCGTCGGCTACGAAGACATTGGTGGCCTGGGCAAAGAGCTTCAGCGCATCCGCGAAATGATCGAGCTACCGCTCAAATATCCCGCCGTATTTGATCGCCTGGGCGTGGAACCCCCTAAAGGCGTGCTTCTCTATGGCCCTCCCGGCACGGGCAAAACCCTGATCGCGCGTGTTGTCGCCGCCGAAACACATGCCACCTTCTTCATTATCAACGGCCCCGAAATTATCAATAAGTACTACGGTGAGAGCGAATCGCGCTTACGCACCGTCTTCCAGGAGGCTCAGCGCAAAGCGCCCAGCATTATCTTCATCGACGAACTGGATGCGCTCGCACCGAAACGCCCGGAAACCGGTGGCGAGGTAGAGCGGCGCATTGTCGGGCAACTACTCGCGCTCATGGACGGTATGACTTCACGTGGCCAGGTCGTTTTGATCGGCGCAACCAACCAGCCCAATGCCCTTGACCCGGCTATTCGTCGTCCAGGCCGCTTTGACCGTGAAATCGCCTTGCGCGTCCCTGACGTGCGTGGTCGTATGGAGATTTTACGCATTCACAGCCGCGACGCCGCACTGGCCGATGACGTGGATATTGCCCGCCTGGCGCAACTGACACCCGGCTTCGTCGGCGCAGACCTTGAGGCCCTCTGCCGCGAGGCCGCTATGATCGCTTTACGCCGCGTGATGCCGGAGATCGACTATCAGCGCGGTTACATCCCCTATGAGACACTGGTCAACCTGACCATCACGATGGCGGATTTCCAGGCCGCGCTGCGCGAGATCGAACCTTCCACCACACGAGAAGTCTACGTCGAGGTCAGCGAAACCTCATGGGATGACATCGGTGGATTGGCACAAACAAAAGAAACGCTGACCGAAGCCGTTGAATGGCCTCTGCGCTACCCAGAGGTCTATGCCAATGTCAAGGTTGAGCCGCCGCGTGGCATTCTCCTGGCAGGGCCGCCAGGATCGGGCAAGACACTGATCGCGCGCGCACTGGCACACCAGTGCGAGGCCAGCTTCATCTCCATCAAGGGGCCAGAACTACTCTCAAAGTGGGTCGGCGAGTCCGAAAAAGGCGTGCGTGAGGTCTTTCGCCGCGCCAAACAGGCCGCACCGTGCATCGTCTTCTTTGACGAGATTGATGCCCTTGCCCCACGACGCGGCGGCAACGGCGACAGTCACGTTGGCGACCGTGTGATTGCGCAATTACTTACAGAGATGGATGGTATTGAAGGACGCGAAGGCGTCATTGTGCTGGCCGCCACCAACCGGCCCGAATTGATCGACCCGGCACTGTTACGTCCGGGACGTTTCGATCTGGTTGTCGAGCTGCAATATCCCAACGAGGAAGAGCGCAAGGCTATCTTTGCTGTTCACCTGCGCGGGCGTCCCGTCGCACCAGAAGTAACCATTGAAGAACTGGCACGCCTGACCCCAGGGCGTAGCGGCGCAGATATCGAGGCCATCTGCCGCCGCGCCTCACTGCTAGCCTTGCGTGAATGGATCGCGCCTAAACTACAGATTGGTCGCGTGCAGGTGACGGAGGCCAGGGAGAACGAGGATGAGAGAACAGAAACAGCAGAACAGACGCAAAATATAGAACAACCGGCATCAGTGCCAACACAAAATACCAGCACCGCCAGTGCTACACCCGATGGGCGTTTTCAGATTCGAGCCGCGCATTTTATGCGCGCTATCGAGGAGCAGCAAGAGCGATACGCGGCCCAGGAGATTGCTGAGCGGCACATCCAACGGCAGGAGGCAGGCCGCCAGCGCCTGATCGAGATGGCAGCAATACAAGAAGAACGCCGCCAGAAGCCGTTGAAAGGTTTCCGACTCTGGCTGGCCCGCCTGTTTGGCCTGGTCTAAAAAACAACATCTGGCAACCATATCCATAGCAAGAACAGAACACAACAATATGTGTCTACAATCAATGCTTACATGTTGCAAACATTGTAAACACATGTATATTCCCTTTGTCATTTTAAGGTACTACCCACTTACAAAATAAAGGTGACTGTGATATACTATGATGAGGAGAATGTACTAAGCAGCGAAGGGAGATACCAGTGCCAGATATGCCAGATCACCCATCTTTCGTCTCCCGTAAACAAGTCACAGAGGTGTACTTGAAAGCGATACGGCTCATTGACGACCGTGTCACCCCCCTGTTAGGCAAGGCCACTACCCGTGTCCTGGTGCAGGGGGCCGCCAAGCGCCTGATAAGTCAGTACCCTTACCTGGACTTCCTAGCCAAAATGGCCTACGCCGATATCGACCCCTCGGCTATCCAGGAACAGCTTCCTGATGTATCCCCCCAGGAATTGGCGGCGGGATTAAACGCATTACTAGACGAATGTTTTCACGGGCTGAGAGAACTGACCGGCAACATTATTGCACCGCCACTACATGAAGAGGTTACGCGGCATATTCAACAACAACAACAACCATAACGATGTGTACCCCTACAAGCAGGCATGAAAAGGTCGGCATCCTGAAATAGCAGTATATGGAGAGTAGGATACAGGTGGAGTTGCAGGTGACTGACAACGCTTACCACGCCTCATATGGACAAAGCGACCATCTCAAACTTGAGAAGGTGCGCCAGGAGATGGAATATATCAATACCATCGGGAAACGATTCGTCGCCGCGATAGATCGCTTCCACGTCCATCGCGCATTACTTTTCGCCTTGCAAGATTTGTATAGCTTTTCCGCTTGTTGCATCCTTTTATTCGATGAAACCCCGCAACTCTTTATTATTCCTTGCCAACCACTGAGCGCTTCTTTTATCCAGGAGATGGTGCAACGCATTGTGAGCGCCGCGCAGGTGGTAGACTTCCCCCCCCTCGACATCCAACACCTGATCGCCACCGCCTATATGGATGCCCCCGACGAAGTAGCACAGTATCGTACACAGGAAGCTATGGAATGTACCGAAGTTGGCTCCGTCCTCAATATTCCACTGACCGTCGAAAACCGCATCATCGGCCTGCTCTGCCTGTTCGATGAACTGGTCGGTACCTTCGATAGCGAAATGCTACGACTGACCACCATGATCGCCGATTACGCCGCTGTGGCCCTCGACAACGTGCGCTTGCGCGAACGTGAAAACGCCCTGTGGCGGCGGGCCGAACTGGAGCGCCAGCGCCTCGAACTGATCCTGCGCAGTATGGCAGAAGGATTGCTGATCACAGATGAGAAAGGGATGGTGATCTCGCTCAATCAATCGGCATGGCAGCTCTTCAATCTGGCGCAGGTCGATATTGCACGTAATCAGTCCTTTTACCTGGCCGACATTGCTGAAGAAAGGCCCTGGCTACTCCATCTCTCACAAATGATCGAGTGGGCGCTCAACGGGCAAACCATCACCAACCAGGAATTAACCGTAGGCGACAAGGACGAAACAGTACCACTCACGCTGAATGTCAGCGTTGCGCCACTGCACGATGCCAGCCAGAACACGCCCCGTCCAACAGGCGTGGTGGCAGTGTTGAACGACGTTACCTCTAATAAACAGGTGGAGCGGCTCAAGGATGAGTTTGTTTCCGTCGTCTCACACGAACTACGCACGCCCCTTACCGCCATCAAGGGCTATACACAGCATCTCATCCGTCGTATTGAGCGACGCCTACAGAAAGCGCGTGCCGCACACAACACGCAACCGGCCTCCATGGAAGGCCAGGAGTCGCCAGAGAGCTATGATCTGCATAATCTGCGCATTATCCAGAGCCAGACCGATCACCTGGAACGCCTGGTCAATGACCTGCTTGATCTCTCACAGGTACAATCAGGTCAGTTGACTTTACATTGTGATACCTTCAATTTGGCCGAGCTACTGGCAAATTGCGTGCATTCCGCCCAGGCCAGTTCCGAGCAACATACTATCCTGCTCGATATTCAGACGCCGGAGAGTGCGGTTGTCGCGGATCGGGAGCGTATTGCCCAGGTCATCGGCAATATGCTGGACAATGCTATCAAGTACTCACCACACGGCGGGCAGGTTACAGTGAACCTGGAGCGTACTGAAGAAGGCTATCGGGTCACGATAAAGGATGAGGGTATCGGCATCACACCAGAGCAGCTTGACCACATCTTTGAGCGTTTTTACCGCGTGCGCAACACAACAAGCCGCCAGTATGCCGGTGTTGGTCTGGGGCTGTACGTCTCGAAAGCCATCATCGACTCTCACGGTGGTACCATCGGCGTCTTTAACAATAGTCCGATAGGGGCCACCTTCTACTTCACGTTGCCATTCAAGCCTGTGAGCAAACCACTGCAACTCTCAGAGAGCCTGTAGCAGTTCAGCAGGGCTGGCCCCAAAATGGTCATTCAAGTATGAACTACCAAAAGTTGTGAAGTGAATCTGTGCCCAGCTAGCGCGCAACCCCTGGATGCAGCGCAACAGACGGGCCTCACCCCAGAGTGGATAGCGCAGGTCGCGCACGGTATTCAGCAGGTCACTGGTACTGCTCAAGGCGATACCGGCAACGACGGTCAATCCCTCCACCCAGATGGAATGCAGCACTTTCACGGAAGCAAAAGTGGTAAACAAGCCGATATATACGACAAAGCCTGAAACCAGGGCCGGAATGAGGGTATCTAGCCAGAGGTAGAGGACCGAGGGCTTGCGCAGAAAGAGGATCGAAAAGCCCAATGGTCCAATGGCCCAGCCGATCAGAGGATCACGATGCAGGAGTCGAATCAGCAGGTGAGCAGATTTAAACAGAACAACCCACGTGATAAAAAAAATGACGAGGCCAACAAGATTGGCAGCATGCATAGTATACAGAGTATTGGACATGGGCAAACCTCCTCGCACTCCAGCATCTTGCTCAATACGGCAATCCTATGTCATTATTATACGCCATAAATGCTCTTCTGTGCAATTTACGCGGCTTCAAGGCCACAGTATCACTGATCGCACCAGACAGCCTGATCTACCAGTGACACAATCGACAAGGTAAGGGAGTTTCGCAATGCGAGGAAAGTGGGTACTAATGGGCGCTACAGGGGTCGAACCTGTGACCTCTTCCGTGTGAAGGAAGCGCTCTCCCACTGAGCTAAGCGCCCTCGATAGGAGCAACTATAGCATGAGAGAACAGGATTGTCAAGCATTTTCCTGACCTTTTTAACCTGATAGGGTAGGTAGCCAGCGCGTTACCTGTTGACAGACCGTTTCCAGTTACCCTCTCCGAATCGTGCGACTACGCTCATAACCTATGGCTCTCCAAAAAGTACACTACCGGGAAGCCTTACAAGAGTGGAAACGTGGAGTCCACACAAGGGTCGCTATGATCGTGCAACTTCTATACCTTACCATTCCATAGATCAGGAATCCAGGAGGATCTCATGCAGCAGAACACTCCTCTTCCCGACCAACCATCGCGCAGAGCGCTCCTTGTCTCTAAAGGGTGGTTGCAGGCAGTTGGTCTTGTCTTTCTCTTCGGCTTCTTCGTCATGGGTATGCTAGCATATGCCACATACAGGGACGAACCTCCCATCCCCGCGAAGGTGATTGATCCCCAGGGTCAGGTACTCTTTACAGGCACAGATATCAAGAACGGCCAGGGCATCTTCTTGCGGAACGGTTTGATGGAGTATGGCTCTATTTTTGGACATGGGGCATATCTTGGGCCAGATTATACCGCGGATTATCTACACCGCGCCGCCTTACTCGTGCAGAAGAGCTATGGAGGCCCCCATTCTGATACAGCCGTTATACATACCATTCAGGACTTCCAGACCAACACCTACAACAGCACGACGCAGACGGTGCTGTACACAGCAGCTCAGGCCCAGGCTTTTGAGCAACTGCGTCAGCACTATCAGGCATATTTCTCTACTCCGGTTTCTCACAGCGGCTTGCGCCCGCAAGCGATTACTGATCCGCACCAGATCAAGCAACTAACTGCATTTTTCAGTTGGTCGGCCTGGGCCGCTTCCGCTCACCGCCCTGGGCACAACTATTCGTATACCAATAACTGGCCCCCTGAACCTCTCGTTGGGAATACGCCCACCGCTACCACGATAGTGTGGAGCGTCCTCTCTCTCATCGCCTTGCTGGGAGGAATTGGACTCTTGCTGGCCGCATATGGCCGATGGAACTTCCTCGGCTGGCATGGAAGAGAACAGGCCACACTCTCCTTTCGTGATCCAGGGGAGGTGAGCTTGACCCCCTCGCAGCGTGCCTGCGCCTGGTTTTTTCTAGTCATGGCCGCCCTCTTCCTGGTTCAGACGCTGGTTGGGGCTGCCTCAGCACACTATCGAGCGGATATCACCAGCTTTTTCGGCCTCAACCTTACTCCTCTCTTCCCCTATAACCTGGTGCGTACATGGCACGTGCAACTGGCAATCTTGTGGGTAACAACCTCTTTTCTGGCCGCCGGGATTTTCCTCACCCCTATGATCACGGGCCGCGAGCCGCGCCGCCAGCACTGGCTCACCTATGCCCTACTCAGTGCATTGGTGATAGTGGTCGGAGGAAGCCTGCTTGGTGAATGGGCGGGAATGAATGGCTCCTTCGGGAACTTGTGGACCTGGTTCGGAGATCAAGGCTTCGAATATCTCGACCTCGGAAGGTTCTGGCAGATATTGCTGACGATTGGCCTTTTTTTCTGGGCGATCATCATCTTTCGGGGCCTTCGTGGGCACCTCAGACATGAAGCTATTGGCAATATGCCCTGGCTGTTCTTCTTTGCGGCCCTGGCCATTCCAACTTTCTACGCGGTTGGCTTATTGGCTCAACCGGATTCAACCTTCACTACAACGGATTTCTGGCGGTTCTGGGTGGTTCATCTCTGGGTGGAAGATTTTCTGGAACTGTTCACCACAGCTATGGTCGCCTACATTTTTGTATTACTGGGAGTCGTCGCTGAGCGAACGGCGCTGCTCGTGATCTACCTGGATATCGTGCTGTACTCGGTCGGCGGAGTCATCGGCACTATGCATCATCTTTACTTTTCTGGTGAACCTGCTCAGCATCTCGCTTTCGGTGCTTTTTTCTCCGCACTGGAAGTCATGCCTTTGACCTTCCTTACAGTTGAAGCATGGAGCTTCTTGCAATTGGGTGCCCTGCAGGAGGCGAGGTCTACTACAGCGTTCCCACACCGATGGGCCGTGATGTCGCTTGCCGCTGTGGGCTTCTGGAACTTTTTAGGAGCAGGTGTGTTTGGCTTTTTAATTAATTTGCCGATTGTCTCCTACTATGAGATAGGGACGGGATTGACCGCCAACCACAGCCATACCGCAATGATGGGTGTGTACGGCATGCTCGCCGTCAGCCTGGCCATGTTTGCTTTGCGCTATCTTATCGCTCCAGAACGCTGGTCAGACCGTATGGCAAAGATCAGCTTCTGGTCACTTAATATCGGGCTGGCCTGGATGGCCTTCGCAAACCTTTTTCCGCTTGGTATCCTCCAACTCTATACCTCGGTCAACCAGGGTTACTTTGCCGCCCGGACACTCAAGTTTGTCACCAGCGACGTGAATACGCTGCTTGAGTGGCTCCGCATGCCGGGGGATATCCTCTTCATCACTGGTGGAGTGCTACCATTGCTCTACCTGTGCTGGCAAGGGATGCGCGGCAAAGCTCAACCCGTCATACTCGAAGAATCGGGAGAAGCCCTTTTCACACCAGTCACCTATTCCGTCACGTCTGCGACGACAGGAGAAGGAGAGAGAGAATAATGGAGAGCTTTGCTATGACTTTCTTTGCCGATATCCATCCTTTGGCATGGATGGCAACGGGTTACGCACTTTTTCTACTGATGAGTGCCTGCGGGCTTGAGTTCCTGGCACGCAATACACATCGTCGCTCTCTTCGCCTCTCTACTATTGGCTTTGTCTATCATCAACGTCTGGATGCCTGGGAATGCCCTCAAGGCCAGCATCTCTTACCGATAGCCGTTGATCATGACCGACGACGCATCTATTATCGAGGCAATGCCCAGGTGTGCAATCACTGCCCGCTCAAAGCAGCTTGTACCGATTCAGAGAAAGGAAGAGAAATCGTGCGTCTCCTTGAGCCGTGGCCTCACTCGGAGA
>DAOTVZ010000227.1:0-9611 GCA_034436045.1 Ktedonobacteraceae bacterium
TGCCGCTGCTGCTTCAGCCATTCGTCATAGTCTTTATCTGTGATCTCTGTGCTACATTCCCTGAGAAAATTTCCTATTATCAGGAGTATTCCGCCTAGTAGGAAGCGGGGTTCATTTATGTGAAAAAAGATACGAAGAGGGAAATAGGACGCGAAAGATATACTTCCAGAGATAATAAGTATAGAAATAATAGAGTTACTACGTTCCATAAAATAGTGACGCATCTGTTCCTCAGTGATTCTCTTTTTGCTCACTTTACGCATAGCCCTACTTCTCTTCTAGAGTTATCGTACCTGTTTCAGATAGTCCTTACTCAAATCCAGTTGGCAAATTTTCAGGATTGCAAGTATCTCATCATCCTCTTGCGTCCGAGGCAAGGATTGAGCCTCCGTAAGCAGCCGATTAGCCTCAGCTTTATAATCTAGCAGGCCGTGACGTGAAAAGTCGCGTTTGAAGAGGCTTAGCGTGAAAAGATATGCCGATGTTCGATGCTGCTGGATTGCTGAATACATACAATCTCCGACCTTGCGTACAAACATTGCCATTGATACGCAAGGTCGGTTTTTATTGAGCAGAATAAGAGCCTGATAAAAAGCTCCTCTAGCCACGTATCGAGGCTCGGCATATATTGCAAGTTGCTCGCGAATTTTATCGAGTTCTTGCTGGGCTGAGATATAATCTCTCCGTAGTAATGCTTCTCTGGTTTTCTGAAGCAAGTTTTCACCTTGCATGCCTGCAATGCGATGAATAAAATCAATCAGATTTTGCATACTAGCATCAAAGATGCGATTTCCAGGATAAAGAGTTATGATGTGCATATGCATGATAGCGGCGATGTCGAATGGCAAAGGATATCCCGGAAGAGTTGAAGGATATATACAAACCGGAACTACTTGCTTGTTGAGTTGCAATGCTTCCCGTAACTCGCGTCGAATCCAATCATCATTCTTTGCAATGCGTTCTAACGCAAAAGTATGCTCTGTAACTATGACAAGCACGACATCACTTTGTCGCATATGTAAGAGGATGCTGCGTTCAAAGTCCACCTGGTCGATGCTTCTTTCATCAAAAAAAACATAGCCATTAACCTGCTGGCGCAGGTTCTCCGCAATTTGAATGGCAATAATCTGATCTGCGTGTCTATAGCTTATGAATATATTCATGATCGCCTCTATCAAATCTCTGAAGAAACATTATCGTATACGGTTGGGCCGTACCAGTCACAAGCGTGTGTATTGCTGAATTATCGCATATATAAAATAATAGTCAATAAACCTGAGAATATTACAGTACAAAGAGATCACCTATGGCAGTGCAGCATCTTGCTTAGCTTGATGGGAGCGTGAAAAAGTGGAGTAAATGGAGACGGGCTAATCCTGATGTTCTACCTGGTTTGAGTACAGCAAATCGGGAACGCCCTGAAAAGAAAATTGCATACAAACCCTTCTGACACCTTAACTTGGCAGATTTCCCCTTCTCCACCAGGTTAAGGTGTCAGAAAGGTTTGTATCTGTTGTACGACCTCCATAGGCAGTTTTCTCGCCTCTACCATCCGGCAGACACCCTTGAGGGCCGAGTTACGGACACGTTGCGGAAGAACAGGAGTGCGTTTCAGGGCTTGCTGATAGGCAGCGAGCGCCAGGTCGGTCTTGCCCAGACCGAGATAGGCCTCGCCAATTGTGAGATCAACCCAGTAAGAGGCATTGGGATTCTGCTGTAGCTCCTGGCAAAGCGTTAGAATCTCCTGAGCGATACGCATGCCTGTTTCATTATCTCCACGCAAAAACGCCAGATTGGCAGCATTAATGCCGGGAAAATAAGCGGTTTTATGTGCTTGATAGGCCGCATAATAGGTTTCAAAAGCCTGGGCCAGGTCTTGTGGATCATGTGTCACCGTCCATTTTTCACGGTGAATGCGTCCCAGTAAAGACGCGATCTCCGGGTCTACACGTAAATCTGCATTCTGCGCTATGATAGACTCGATAATATCAGTGCCCTCTTTCAGGTTGAGCAGTTCGACATTGGCCAGGGCTTTACGATACAGCAAATCGACATCACCGTCGGCAAACTTGAGCGCGTAATCGACCTCTTCAATTGCTTCGGCAAAGTACCGCTGATCCAGCAAAAGCTGGCTAAGTACTTCATGTAGTCTGGGTTCAATGGGATGAAAAGACGTGCCAAATGACGCATACATGCGTTGACGCATGGTATAGAGTTCATCGGTGCGACCAGATTGCACTAATTGCTCAAAGCGATTGAGCCAGAGAAGGATTTCCTCGGCGCGCAGAACTTTGTGTGGGCGCTGATGAATGACAGCAAAGTATGCTTTAAGTGGTTCGTCATAGATCGTTAGCGGAGGCACAAGCTCAGCTTCATGTGCCAGGCGCTGGCATACCTCGCGCACCTGGGCAGTATCCTCACCCTGGTAGGTGTGATAGGTTGCCAGGGGATTAGCAAGGTCGCCACGCCCCATTCCATATACAATTGGAATAATGCCGCGTATCTTATCAAGACCACTGGCGACGCCACACTCCCACATGATCCAGGGGCGATTCACGCTCGCAGGCGTCAGAATGGCAAGCACATACTGACACCCTTTGAGTCTTTGATAGAGTCCCTCGCGCCATTCTCGCCCCAGCGTGATCCCGCCAGATGGTTCCGTATCGCTTGAGTACCAGACCTTGATAACGCCTGATGAAGTGGTTTCAATCAGCGTTTTCCATGCTTCAGCCAGTTCACGCTCGTCATAAGCATGGCTGATAAGAATATTGAGATGCTCCACTGGACATACTCTTTTCTAGTTGAGAAGTACTATTCAAGGTGCTGCTCTATCAGGTGGTGCCTCGGTTATATAGGGATAGTATACATCAAGAATAGGATTAGATGAGCAATGAGTTTATAGCGTTATGGGGTATGAATGTTGTCCTGGCGAAACTTTTCAAACGTAGTCTGAGGTGTTATCATGGCTGTGAAGACTTGAGAGTCCGGCCCTCTTGAGTATATCGCTTGCATCGTCTGAGAAAGGCATTTCCATCATGAACGAAGCATCCAGCAACCAGGGTATCAAGCAATGGGAAATTCACTTCCCTGGTGGGCAGCAAGCGAGAGCCGTATGCTGTTCTGCTGATACTCCTGCGGCACTCCTGCAACCCCTGCTAGGCATTCCTCAGCCAGGCGCGTTGCTTGCGATAGCTGGTGGTGCTTTTCAGATGGATGAGCAACTCTATCCCCTTGTGCGCTATTTGCTGGTGGAAGGTGTGGTGCCTTCTATTGTACGTGCCAATGGCATGATTATTGATGGTGGTACCTTTGCAGGTGTGATGCGCTTGATTGGCGAGGCTAGAGCCGCCCAACCGCGCGCGTTCCCTCTGCTTGGTGTATCTCCTGCCGGTTGTGTGGCCTATCCTGAGAAGCCATCTGTGTCGAAAGATACGGAACTGGTGCAGTTGGACCTCAACCATTCGCACTTTGTACTGGTCGATACCTGGAAGTGGGGAGGTGAGACCAGTACGATGTATAACCTGATACAACTCTTTTCTGCCGATTGTCCCTCGGTCGCTCTCGTTATCAATGGTGGTGCGATTGCGCGTCAAGAAGTTCTCTATAACGTGCGTCAACAACGACCTGTCATTGTGATTGAGGGCAGTGGTCGCGCTGCCGATGAGATTGCGCGTGCCAGCCGCGAGCAATCTCCGTCAACGGTTGATCCTGAACTCGCCGAGATCATTACTCATGACGCACTTCACCTGTTCCCCCTGACTGGTTCGCCCGCCGATTTAGCGCGCCTGGTGCAGCACCTTTTACATTAATTCTTTTTTCTCTCATTCCCACGCATGTGACTGGTCGTGTGAGTATTGACAACGTATACTGAAAAAGAGACGCGGTGCATAGAGAGAAAGGAACCTCGTACATGACATCTTCATCGATCAGACGCTGGAATATTTTTGCGCGTGAGTTGGAAGATGTACTGGCTCTGCATGGCTATAAATTGAGTCACCTGGACGATCTGGCAATTGTGCTACACCCTGAAAAGGTACGTCGCCTGCGCCAATCTCTCAAGTCGCCGGGCCACTTGACGACACTCAATCCTGACGAGATGGAACGGCTGATCACCACGTTACGCTTGACAGGTGAGGAACAATCTCGGTTACGAGCGGCGCTGCTTGCTACTGCGGTGGAAATGATCTTGATGGATCGTATTGATGCCAAAGTCGCACTGATGGCTTCTGACGATGTCTTTCACCTATTGTTTGCCGCGATGAAGGCAAGGCCAGATACACTCTTAGCCACACAGATAAGGACTGCTACGATGATTGAACACCAGGAAACAACCTACGATCAGCAATTTCTTGCTGCGCTCGATCTGATTGATCGAGCGACGCTGGCCCTCCATCTTTGTCGGCAGACGATTTCTGTGCAGGATGGCCTTGTCCATGCCCGGCTTGCGCATGAAACCTACGCCCAGGCATTAGCTTTATTGGCACAGGCACAATCACCATCACCTGAGAGTGAAACCTGGCGCTACTGGCATGAGCAGGCCATCGAAGGGCAACAACAGGCATCCGTATTTTTTCACACACAGAAAGAGCGTCAAGAGTCCTGAGAGGTTGGTGGGGCTGTTGATCCAGGTGGCTCTGGGGGAAAGAGCATAGCCAGCACTTCAGCAGTAGCAGCAACCATCAGGCGCTTATTGCGCTCCGGCACCTGTTCCCACGGACGGCGCGTGGCCTCGCGTGTCTCATAGCCAAAGGCGGGAGCCAGGCGCTCATAGGCTTCATGAAACAGCCGCGCAATGGCCTCTGCATCCGGTACATAGGCAGTATGAGGCGGTGAAGAGAGGGCAGGACTTTCCAGCAGATTGTGTTTGGCGAGATACCAGTAAAATTGCCCCAATGGTGTCAACTCTACAGGGTGATTGCGGATGGCGGCAAAATACAGGTCTTCGTCAAGCACAGGGCGCAGCAGGCGTGCCACCTGATAACGCTTGAAGAGCTTGAAGAGCGCGACATGCTTGGGAATCGCCTCAGGGCGCGTGACTTCATAGGATGGGTCGAGGTAGTAGTGATGATCGGCTTGAGGAAAAAGCTGTGGCAAGGCGCGTAGCTCGTCGTCGCGAATGGCCGGTATGCAGTAGCGGATGGGTGATAAGCGTGTAGCGTTGGATTTATAGATCGGGCGCTGATCCCAGGGACCAAGTGCCTGTTCGACATAGGCGTAGATGGAGGCAGCGGAGACGCGCCCGCGTACATCGCTGGCTCCTCCTTTGAGAGCGCCGATAACCAGACCGGTAAACAGGCCGTGCCCATTGATTTCGAGCGCCTGCTGGTCGGAACGCGCCGAGGCCAGCAAGGTGACGCCGCTGCGCAGGTATAAATTTGTAACGCCGCCGGTCAGGTCTGGTTCTCCTAACGCGCCGCTATAACAGCTATCGATGAGCAGCAACACTTCGCGTGCGGAAGAATTGTTAGCCATTGTTAGCAGGTCGTTGAGGAGGATACCCGGCAAGCTCTCTGTGCCGTCCTGTGTGACCAGGTAGACGCCCTGCTCGGTTGGGTAAGCGTGACCGGAAAAGTAGAAGAGTACCATGTCATCAAAGGCGAAGAGTTCTTCCAGAGCGATGCGTAATGTATTGAAAGTAACACGCTCGGCTGGAGATGGAACTCCCGTAGTGAGTGATTGTGCGGCTCGGCTGGTCAATGTACGACACCCGAAGTTCGGTGTGTAATCCTCATGGCTTTCCAGCACCAGGCGCATGGCAAGGGCGTCTTCAACGCACCAGGAAAGAGGCTCCATATAGTCGTAGTCGTTAATACCAATCAGGAGGGCACGTCGTCTCACGTCTTACTCCTTTTCTTGCTCTCCATTTCAATGAGAAAGATGGGTCAGATAGTGTTCTGGCGCGTAATCGTCACTTATGTTTATTATAACTCACCTGGCATGTAGGTGAGTCGGTACACCGACCTGATATGTCGCTTCGTCCGCAGTAAGGAGGGTAGTGTTGAGAAAGGCGTGGTAACTCTGCTGTGCAAGCTGATAGAGTGCAAATACTTGATCCAGGATTGATGGTAAAGGCGAGAGCGAAGCACACAGGTAGGCGTTGCCTATTGCTATCAGTACTTTTGCATATTGCAATGGATAGGAGGTAGCAGTATAGACCTGAAGGGCCTCCTGGTGGTAGCTGATAGTTCTCTCCAATATATACTGAGTGCAAGGTCGGGCAGTGGAGATAAACAGTAGACCAAGTTGATAGTACAACTCGGCAACGGTTTCTGGTGCAACTTGCCGGTCGATACGGGCGTAGTCGAGAGCATTACTCAAACGTATCTTGCAGGTAGCAAGCTGGCGCTCTGTTTGTTCCACGTGCGCGAGGCAGAGCAGGTGCCTCTCTACATCAAGTAACCATGCTGGCAGATTGAGAATCAACCCACCGCACATATTCACATAGGCCGCTTGTATGGCCTGTTCTGTGCCACCGCGTATACGCGCATCACGGAGCAACATACGACGGATGCGCAGCCGTTGTAACTCGTCTGGATGGTACTGGTGTTCGTTGATGAGCAGGGTAAGTAACCGTTCACATTCATCATCTAACAATTCGGGGTGTGCTTCAAGGTAGTGGCGGTGGCTCTGGCCCAGAGGTTTGAGCAGCCAGGGAACGAGTTTCTGGTAATATTCGGTCACTAGCATCTTTTATTCTCATTCTTAAACATGGAAGCTGATTTGCCGCAAAGGAGCAGGCCGTATGCCTGCTCTCTTCCTAAAAAATGTACGGCATTTTGCTGAGCAACAACAGTCACAAGCATGTGTATGGATATGCCTGTTAGTTGGTGGGATAATAACCACAGATATATTATGCTTACGTGACTAGAAAGTTCGGTGAGAGATATATAGTTCTTTTTATGATCGCTACATTTAAAATTGTGTAGAGTAATGACACGCCTACCAATTGCTAGTATCCCAATTTTTACATTAAAATAGATAGCAAAGTTGGTAAAGAGCAATAGATTTAGAAGCTTCCATCGTACTCGATCAGCAATAAGGAGTACCGCTGATGACAACTGCTCCGCGACTCAAATATCGCATCTTCATTAGCCATAGTAGTAAAGATGATGAGTTTGGTATCCAGCTTGCACAGGATTTGCGGTATCTTCTCGGTGATGAACGGGCAGTCTGGTATGATCATACGCCTGAGAATGGTCTCCCTGGCGGGGTCAGATGGCAGCGTGTGATTGAGAAAAAAGTAAGGGCACTCCCGTGTTTTATTGTTATTCTCTCACCTGATGCCGTTAAATCAGGATGGGTTAAGCATGAAGCAGATGTCGCAACAGGCCAGGAAATATCTGGACGAAAGAAACAGATCATCCCTATTCTATTTCATCCTTGTAAGGGTGAGTTATGCCTATCGTTGGAAAAATATCAATACATCACTTTCCCTCCGGCAGATCCGACAAAAACATATGAAGCAGCATTAAGTGAGTTGTTGATGACGCTTAAACCGGCGAAAAAGATGAGCATCACTGAGATCCAGCAGGCGCTCAAAGATGCAAAATCATTTCTGGCCCGTCGATCAGTACCGCCAGAAGTGCAAGAGGCACTCAATAAAAAAGAAGAAGACGTTGCACGTGAGCGGCTACGCCAGTATGTGTGGTGGTATCAGACACACGATCAGTTGAACTATGCCTTGCATTACTGTGACATGTTACTCAATATTTTCCCTGATGAGCGTGAGATGCAAGCAGTCAGACATGTAATTTACGATCTCATCGAGCAAAGGAAGCTTTATCCAAAAGATTCCGCAACAGGCCGAAATTTCTATTTTCCCTCTCGCGGTTTGAAGTTGTCTCGGCAGCCGTCGTTGAGCGATAATACATCTACGCAGCAATCGCAACGTGCAAAAAATTCTGGAGGCAGAAGAGCAAGGTCACGGATCAATGTTGTAAAGTATCAAGCTGAGGGTGTGATAGGTGCCCCTGGGAAAAAAACTCTTCCTACACTCCCTGCTCTCCACACGGGGCTTACTATAGATGTGCCGAGAGAGACCGGTTCGATTCTACAGCATAGTGAACGATTTTTTATCAGAACACTCTCTTACAAAGAACTGGGTAAATGTAGTCAGGGTCTATACGGTGTACTCTTTGCGTGCTTTTTTGCTACAGATGTTATCGGAGCGTGGCTCGGCTTAAGAGGCTGGCTAACAACAACACCAATAACCTGGTTGTCATTGGCTTTATTGCTTCTCTTCTTTATCTGGGGAATATTTAATACCAGTAGAACTATAGCGCTCATATTAGCGGGAGGTTTTGGCCTGTTATGGTATGTATTAGCTCAACACTATCTTCGACTATCCTTGTTATGCATATCTTTAGGAAGTTTGGGTTCTGCTATTCTCAGATTCCAGCTTTTTCGCAAGCACGAACGAAGAATGTTTGCAAGAAAACGCCGATAAACGCAACGAGATTTCTGCTGTATCAAAGCGAGTTGCACTTTGCTATACTGTGACTCGTAATTACACTCACTTCATATGGAGAAATGCATGCTCAGAAGATTGCTTATGTGCGGCCTCGCGGTCTTGTTAATGGTTGCCTCGGTGCTGTTCCTATTGCTCACAGCAGAACAAGGCTCCGTGCTGGCGGCGAGTCAGGTGGTAGGTGCGACGCCGCCTCCCGATGCGACGGCGGTACTCAATGCGGCCAATAACGCGCTCTCGCAGGCGCAGGATATTTTGAATATTGTCGGTGTTTTTACCGCTGTGCTAGGTGTGGTGCTTGCTCTATTGAGTATAGGTGCAGCAGCGCTGGCTTTTCTGGGCGTCAGAAGCTATCGTGAGGTGCGTGACTCTATGAAAGAGGTGCGTGAGAGTATGGCGAAGATGCGTGTTGAGGCTAATAAGACACGCGAGGCACTGGTCTATATTGGCCTTGCTGATCGTCTGTTCAATGAGCGTAATGTGGCGGAAGCACTGACGATGTATAAAAAGGCGGGTAGCCTGTTACCAAAGGACGCACAGGTACAATACGTTCTCGGTCGTATCTATAGTGGAGTGGGTGATTACGATGCTGCTATTAGCGCGTTGAGCGCATCTCATTCGCAAGACACTATCGAGCAGGCCAGGACGCTAAAAGAGCTTGGCCTGGCCTATCGCCGCCGCTGGGGAATGACGCGGAATGAAGCCGATTTCCAACAGGCCATTGAGCATTTGCAAAAGTCGAACTCGTTGAATCCCAACGACAGCGACACCCTGGCAATTATGGGAGGGGCATATCGGCGTAAGAAGCAGTATCAAGAGTCCTATAAGTACTACCAGCGCGCGTGGCAAGCCAATCCCGGCTCTTCCTACGCGCTAAGCAACCTCGCCAGCCTTGCCTGGCGAATTGGCAAACAGCACGAAGCGCAGATGTACTTCGGCTATACAAAGACGGCGGCAGAAAATCGCCTTAAGCAGGGGCAATCAGAGAACTTCTGGGATTACTACGATCTCGCTCTGGCGCAACTGGCTTTGGGGAACCTCGCTCAATCTCGGCAGAGCTATCAGCGCGCTATCCAGGAAACGCGGCATGTCACTACCTTTGATGGAGTCCTCGATAACCTGTATATGTTGCAGCAGGCTCCGC
>DAOTVZ010000228.1:0-10319 GCA_034436045.1 Ktedonobacteraceae bacterium
CGCCGCCGACGGTGCCACCGGCTCGCGTGCGCGGTGTCGCGCTGGCCGGAACAACGGGGGCAGACAACGCAACCTCGGCTACGGCGACCTGTGCTTCCTGCTCCATGAACATAGTGGCAATGACGCGCAGATAGTAATACATGCCCAGCACGCTGGCAAGGACACCGATAATCAGCAGTTCAGCATGGCCATTGACCAGCGCTGCGTAGAATATATAATATTTAGCGGCGAAACCGGCCATCGGCGGGAAACCGGCTAGCGCAAACAGGAAGAGTGCCAGAAAACCGGCCAGCACCGGCTGGCGATACCAGAGACCGCGCAGATCCTTCACCTCGCTACCCGAACCATCCTGCTGCTCCAACATCGAGATAATACCAAAGGCACCCAGGTTCATGAAGGTGTAGCAGAGCAGATAGAACAGCACGGCTGAGATGCCATCCACGCCACCGATGACGATGCCGATCAGCAGGTAGCCTGCGTGGGCAATGCTGGAGTAGGCCAGCAGGCGCTTGGCGTTGGTTTGCACGATGGCCATGATGTTACCGCCGATGATGGTCAGGATGGCAATGGCCCATATCACCGGTTGCCAGTCCGCGATAACTCCGCCAAAGACCACGTCGAAGACGCGCGCGAAAGCTACCAGCGCCGCCGCCTTCGTGCCAACCGACATGAAAGCCGTCACCGGCCCAGGCGCACCCTCGTAGACGTCCGGCGTCCAGGCTTGAAACGGGATGGCCGAGACTTTGAAGGCGAAACCAATTGCCAGCAAGGCCATCGCAACCAGCAGCATGGTTGGTATTCCCGTTATTGTATTTGGAAGCACTGAATGCGTGGGCTGTAGATACTGCTTTATGTTGGTAAAGAACGTGCTGCCCGTCGCACCATAGGTCAGAGCTGTACCGTAGAGCAGGAAGGCTGAGGCGAAAGAGCTGAGCAGGAAATATTTCATGCCCGCCTCTTGCGACGCCTTGCGCTGCGCCACGAACGCGCACAGGATATAGAGAGCCAGCGAGAGCATTTCCAGGCCCAGGAAGACGGTCAGGAAGCTGGTCGCCGCTGCTAAGATCATCATGCCGACGGTCGAGAACAGGAAGAGCGCGTAATATTCGCCCTGATGCACGATCTTCACGCGCTTGAGATAAGCAGGCGAGAAGAGCAGGCCCAGGCCGCTGGCGCAGAGAATGATGATATAGGCATAGAGCGAACCCTGGTCGTAGCCGATCATGCCGTTAAACGCCTGGTTGAATGGCGTCACTTTGCCACCAAACACCTCGTACACGGGCGTCTGATTAAACAGGACAATAGTAGCCGCTATTGAACCCAGGACGCCAATGAAGCTCAATAGGGGCAGGATGAAGTAGTTGGAAGGGCCGCTATGCTTTCCGCGCGGCCCCTCGTGCGGCAGCAACAGGTCTACGAGCATAACAATTAAGGCCATGCCCGCCAGCACCAGTTCTGGCGCGATTGCCCCCCAGTCGGTGGCACTCACAAAGTACGTAAACGTCATAACACACCCCTATCTCACAAAGGCCGAACCGAGATTATGCAACGTGTTAAGCACCGACGGCTCCATCAGGGCGGTCAATGGTGCGGGCTGAAGGCCGATATAGAACATCAGGGCCAGCAGCGGCAACAGCAGCAGGAACTCGCGCATACTGATATCGGGCAACGCCCTCTTGCGCAGCGCAGCTCCTACCGCGCCGAGGGTCTGACGCGGCCCCTCCGTGATGCCCTGAAAAAAGCGCAGCATATACCATGCCGCCGGAATGACGACGGCGGTGCCAAGCACGCCAAAGGTGATATTGCTGCGGAACACGCCCAACAGCGCCAGGAACTCGCCCGCGAAGCTGTTCAGGCCGGGCAGGCCGAGCGAGGAGAGCGCGGCAATGCATAGCACCGTCGCCAGAATCGGGATGCGCACGGCCAGACCCCCAAAATCGCTCAGGCGGCGCGTACCGGCACGTAGCTCGATGAAGCCCGCGATCAGGAAGAGGGCTGTCATCGTGATGCCGTGATTGACCATCTGCAAAACCGAGCCTTCGACGCCCTGTGTGTTGAAGGCGAACATGCCCAGCATGATAACGCCCAGGTGACTGATGCTGGAATAACCGAGCAGGCGCTTGAGGTCGGTCTGTACCAGCGCCAGCACAGCACAGTACAGAATGCCGATGACCGCCAGAATGCTGATCAACGGGGCCAGCGCATGCGCGGCCTGTGGGAAGAGTGGGATGCAGAAGCGCAAGAAGCCATACGCCCCCGCCTTCGCCATCGCACCGGCCAGCATGGCCGTCACCGGGAAGGGTGCCTCGCTATAGGCGTCGGGCAGCCAGCTATGGAGTGGGATCAGCGGCACCTTGACGGCGAAGGCAGCGGCGAAGGCCAGGAAGACCCAGGTTTGCGCCGCTCCACTTATCGGCGTATTGAGCAGAGACTGCAATTCCAGCGTGTAGGTGCCGGTAGCGACCTGATGATAGTAGCCCAGCGCGATGATACCAGCCAGCATCAGCAGACTACCGACCGAGGTATACAGCACGAACTTGAAAGCCGCGTAGATGCGCCGCTCGCCGCCCCACGTACCAACCAACAGGTAAGCCGGAATAAGCATCACTTCCCAGAAAATGTAGAACAGGAAGAGATTGGTTGCCAGAAAGACGCCTACAAGACCACATTCCAGCAGCAGCATGAAAGCCATATAGTGCTTGAGGCGCTGTTCGATGTGAAACGAGGCTGCGATACAGACCAGCGTCAACAGCGCTGTTAGCGTGACCAGCAGGACGCTGATACCATCAACGCCCAGACTATAATTGATGCCGAGAGAAGCAATCCAGGTAATCTGTTCATTGAAATGGAAGGTGCCGAGATAGGTCGCGCTGGGTACAATTGTCGAATAGCTGAGCAGCAAGATCAGCGCCAGCACCAGCTCAATCGCGGCGATCATCAGCGCGCCCCAACGGATGGCTCCGGTCTGCTCTCTTGGGAAGAACAGCAAGGCGATTCCCCCTAAAAGCGGGAGAAAGATCAGAACGGATAGGATAGGAAACACGCGCTACCTCCTCACCGCGTAATAAATGACGATCAAGACGGCCCCCACCAGAATTGCCAGCGCGTAATTACGCACATAGCCGGTCTGCAAACGACGCAGGCCCGCGCTCACCCCCCGGAAGGTTGTGGCAATGCCTCGGCTACCAGCATCCAGCGTATCTCCCTCAAGGAAACGTGTAGCGGCGCGCCCAAAGGCCATGATGGGATTGACCAGCACAGCAGTCAACGCCTCGTCCACGTAGAACTTGTGGAAAGCAAACTGGTAGAGCGGGTTGCGATTCTCTTTGTACTCGAACCCTTTGCCATACATCCGCCAGGCCAGCAGGATACCGATGGCCGCCAGTACCAGGCTAATGCCGGTTGAGATCCATTCCAGGCCCAGCGACGGTTCTACGATAGCAGAAACACTGGATTGACCCACGACCGGAGCCAGTAGAGCAGGCAACGGGTGCCATTGTGGCAAGCCGATCAGCGCGAGAGAGCCGATAAAACCGCCGATGACGCTGAGGACGCCGAGAATGATCAAGGGTACGCTCATCACGGCTGGTACCTCAAAGATCTGGTTGTAGCGCGGCATGCGTTCGTGATGACCGGCGGCGACTTCATCCTCCTCGTCCTCTTCTTCATGCTCGGCACTGGCCTGCGGGCCACCGCGATAGGAGCCGAAGAAGATACCGAAGAAGAGACGAAACATGTAGAAGGCGGTCAGACCGGCGGTCAGCACGCCGACGGCCCACAGGATATAGAACCAGGCGTTGCCGCTGATAGTGGCCTGCGCCAGCACAGAAGCCAGAATGCTATCTTTACTCCAGAAACCCGCGAAGGGGATAATGCCACTAATCGCCAGCGTCGCGGCCAGAAATGTCCAGGCCGTGATAGGCATACGTTGCCAGAGGCCGCCCATTTTGCGCATATCCTGCTCGCCCGCCAGCGCGTGAATGACGGCCCCGGCCCCCAGGAAGAGCAGGGCTTTGAAGAAGGCATGCGTCACTAGATGGAAGATGCCGCCAGCAAAGTTCGTTACGCCCTCGGCCATGAACATGTAGCCAAGCTGGCTGATCGTCGAATAGGCCAGCACACGCTTGATATCAAGCTGGAAGATGGCAATGACGGCGGCGAAGATAGCCGTGATGCCGCCGATAGCACCAACGGTGTAAAGCGCAATGGGGGCCATATAGAACAATGGATTGGCGCGCGCCACCAGGTAAACACCGGCTGTCACCATCGTGGCCGCATGGATCAGCGCGCTGACCGGCGTCGGGCCTTCCATCGCGTCTGGCAACCACATGTAAAGTGGCAACTGCGCGGACTTGGCGGCACAGGCCACGAAGAGCAGCAGGCAGATGACGTTTATGATGGGCGTGCCAGTGCCGACCAGCGGCGAGAGCGGCCCGTTGGGGCCATTAGTATGACTGAGCTGACCGAAGACGCCCTGATAGCTGAGCGTGCCAAAATGATTGAAGATGAGGAAGATTGCCAGCATCAGGCCGAAGTCGCCGATGACATTGATCACAAAGGCTTTGCGCGCAGCGGCTACCGCTGAGGGACGCTGATACCAGAAGCCGATCAGCAAGAAAGAGGCGAGACCGACCAGACCCCAACCGACCAGCAGGAACAGGAAGTTATCCGCCGTTACCAGCAGCGTCATGGCGAAAATAAAGAAGTTCATGTAGGTGAAGAAGCGCCAGAAGCCGGGGTCATCGGCCATGTAACCGGCGGAATAGATGTGAATCAGGAAGCCGACGCCGGTAATCACCAGCAGCATGACGGCGGTTAGTGGGTCGTAGAGCAACGCGAAATCCAGGCTGAAGTTGCCGGACGAAACCCAGTGATAGATCACAGTATCCGCGACACGAGCATTAGCGGGCGTGCCGAGTAGGGAGATGAAGTTAATGACGGCAAAGAGAAAGGACAGCCCACATGCTCCCCAGGCCACCGTCAAAATGCCCCCACGCGGCAGGAGTCTTCCCAGCAATCCCAGAATGATAAAACCCAGGAGCGGGAAGAACAGCACCCAGAAACTTACATTTAACATACGTTTAGCCTCGTAACACGTTCATATCGTCCACATCGATAGTGCGCCGCGTGCGGAAGATGGAGACGATGATAGCCAGGCCCACTACGACCTCGGCGGCAGCGACGGTTAAGACCAGGAAGACGAACATTTGACCATCGGCTGAGTCCAGAAAGGTCGAGAGCGCCACAAACGATAGATTAACGGCATTGAGCATTAATTCAATAGACATAAAGATAATGAGTGGGTTGCGCCGCACAAGCACGCCGACGACGCCGATAGTGAACAGCACAGCACTCACGATCAGATATGCCGATAATGGCATCAAACTGGTTGGTGATGGCATAAGTTTTCTCCTCTATGCCCGTCGTCCAAAGACGAGCGCGCCGAGAATGGCGACGACGATCAGCAGGCTCGTGACCTCGAAAGGAAACGCAAAACCGTGAAAGAGCGCGAGTCCGAAAGCCTGCGCGTTGCCATAGTTCTGTACCGCTTGCGAGAGGCTACCCCCAACGGCCTTAGCAGGCGCAGGCTGCTGCGCTCCTGTGAAGAGCAGATAGCTCAACGCGGCTACCAGCACCAGGCCCAGGACGGCGGCGACACCCTTTTGCCAGGGCATGCGGTCGCGTCCCTGCTGCTCGACATTCTGCGGGTCGGTGGCGAGCATCGTCACGACGAAGAGGAACAGCACCATGATGGCTCCGGCATAAATCAGAATCTGGACAATGGCAATGAACATCGCGCCCAGTTGGAGATAGAACAGCGCCAGGAAGATGAGTGTGAGAATCAGGCTCAACGCGCTATGAACGGCGTTCTTGAAGAGGATCACCCCAAGAGCGGACGCGATGCTGGCGATGGCCAGCACGAAAAAAGCAATTGCAGTGGCAACCATTGCGCGTTCGCTCCTTCCTACAACTTGCGGCGATCCCTGTCCTGCTCCTCGTCGGTCAGCAGAATAGGACGCTCCGTCTGAATATCGCCCAGTCCGACAGCAGCGGCGCTGGCCTGCGAGCCATCGAAGACTTGCGTCACCTGCGGCACCGGTTGCGGGGCCTCGTTGGGATCCTCCGGTGGCTGATCGGCCCAGACTTTGTTCGAGCCTGTGCGTGCGCCAATGATCGGCTCGCCTTTCGCCTCCAGCAATTGCTCCTTGTGATACACGAGGTCTTCGGGATAATAGGCGGCCAGCTTATACTCATGTTCGAGCGTGATCGCGCCTGTCGGGCAGGCCGCCTGACAGTAGCCGCAGAAGATACAACGCAACATGTTGACATCAAAGACCTTTGCATAGCGCTCGCCGGGCGAGACACGATGCTCTTCCGTGTTCTCCTCGGCCTCGATGTAAATGGCATCGGCGGGACAGGCACCTGCACACAGGTAGCAGCCGACGCAGCGTTCCAGCCCATTCTCATAGCGATGCAGCACGTGGCGACCCCGGAAGCGCGGCGGCAGTGGTCGCTCCTCTTCTGGATATGAGATAGTGGTCGGCTTGCGCCCCATCTGCTTAAACGTGGTCGCCAACCCCTTGAGAATATCGATTGACATATAAACTCCTTTGTGCCTGCTGGCTTTATGGACTATCTAGCATCAGGGCTTTTGTATGAGATTATCCAGTATCAGCACTTATATTTCTGTTATTGCTGATAACTGCTTATCGTTTATTTCTGTTATTGCTGATAACTGCTTATCGTTGGTAAGAAAAAATCTGCCTGGGAGTAGATAGCAGTTGCCAACTGTATTGCATCGGGTGTACGTAGCGTGTAAGTAGCTCGCAAGTAGGATGCTTTTATCCACCCCATGAATCTGTTTCCTCCTGAATATACTTCTCTACATCAACATCCTTCCAAAGATGTTTTGCCATGCCTCGGAACTCCATGATATCGTGCTGAGGAACTATACGCCGACGCTGCATTTCTATTAACTCTTGCATGAGCTTGAGTTGCTCATCAGGCGTAAGTTGTTGCACTTGTCTGACAATTTGCTGATACATGTCAATTGACATAATAAGCTCCTTGCGGCTACTCATCTGGATACATCTGTAGGTATTCTGCGTTCTACTCAATGATAGCAAAGTCATCTAAGATTGTCATCCTACAGTAGCAGTACAGCAAATTCTTGTGAGGCGTGGCTTCAACGCCTCACAAACACACTACGCTTTAACGGCTTCTGTACTTTGCACCTTGCCCTCAGCTTCGATCTCTTCCTTCGCCGCCTCGATTTGTGCAGCAGGCTTCTCGAATTTGACCAGACGCACGGTGGCAGGCAGGATGAGTTGTTCTTTGCCGGTGCCTTTGTTGGGGCCGATCTCGGCGAAGCGCGTGCCCGTTCTGACGCTCCAATTGCGCACAGCGACCAGGATTGCTACGATGACGATGGCATCTGCGATGAAGTTGATCCACCAGGGCAGACCGAGCGAGACCACAATAGCCGTGATGACCACGTTGAGGACGGCCAGGGGCAGCAGACCCTGCCAGCCCAGGCGCATCAACTGATCGTAGCGAATACGGGGCAGGGTGGCACGCAACCAGATGAACAGGAAGAGGAACAGGGCCACTTTGACCAGGAAAATGATGATTGAGAAGCCGGGGAACAGGGTTTCCAGGCCAAAGAGGCTCCAGCCGCCCAGGAAGAACGTCGTGGCAATCGAGCTGACGGTAATCATGTTGATGTATTCCGCCATCTGATACAGGCTCCAGCGCAGGCCGCTGTATTCGGTCAGGTAGCCGGCGGTCAGTTCCTGCTCGGCTTCCGGCAGGTCGAAAGGCGCGCGGTTCACCTCGGCGATAGCGGCGATCAGATAGATCACGAAGCCGAGCGGCTGCGCCATAATGAACCAGATGCCCTGGTTGAGTTGCTGATGCACGATGCCGACCATGCTCAACGTCCCAGCCCACATCAGCGCCCCGCTGAGCGCCAGACCCAGGCTGGTTTCATAGGAAACCATCTGCGCAGCACTGCGTAGAGAGCCAAGTAGCGAGTAGCGGTTGCCGGAAGCCCAACCACCCAGCACGATGCCGTAGACGGCCAGCGATGAGATGGAGAGAATCCACAGAATACCAACATTAATATCACCGATAAAGGGGTCCCACACGCTGGGATGGTTCGTCCACTCGCGTCCAATCGGAATCACAGCGAAGGCGGAGAGCGCAACGACCACCGAGATGACCGGAGCGATCAGGTAGATGAATTTCTTGGCTTGTGTTGGAATGATCTGTTCCTTAAAGGCCATCTTGATGGCATCGGCAACCGGTTGGAAGATGCCAGCGGGACCGGCGCGGTTGGGGCCGAGACGCCCCTGCAACCTGGCAACAACGCGGCGCTCAATCAGTGTCATGTAGGCAAAGGCGGTCAAAAGTGCGAAGATGATGATCGCGCTTTTGATGATCGATGCCACGATGATGTTATTCAGGAAGCTAAGCATGGGCTACCTCCTGTTCATGGGTACGCACACCCTGCTCGCCCAGGTCTTCCCAGGTCAGACCGGCGTAGAAGGGATTGCTGTCGGCGATCTCCAGCAAGATGTCACGCGGGCCGCTGTAGCTCCAGGGCTTGCCCAGGTGACGGGCCAGTGCCATCAGTATCTCCCAGTCCGCTTTTGCGCCAGGGAGTGGACGCAGCGCGCGGCGAATGGCCTGCACGTGATGATCGACATTGGTCATACTGCCCTCTTTTTCCGCAAAGGTCACGGCGGGCAGCACCACATCGGCCTGCTGTGCCGTTTCGGTGAGCATAATATCCTGCACGACGATCAATTCCAGCGTAGAAGGTAGCTCCGGTTTGGATAAATGACGCACCGGATTGGCCCCCATCACTAGCAGCGCCTTGATCTGTGGATCGCTCAAAATCTGCTCGTAGCTCAGGCCGGGCTGGTTCACAGATTTGTAGCCGGGGAGTGCGTCGGGCAACAGGCCCATGTCGCGTGCACCCAGCGAGTTGGCATCCTCGAAAAGCGGGCCAACACCAGCGCCGGGGCGTCCGATGTTGTTGGTGGCGACCGCCAGCGCTTGCAGATCCGCCGCTAAATCCTGACAGCCGGGTTCAAGCGTTGCCATCTCATCGTACAGAATGATGGCCCCCTTCGCGCCAACGATCTCGTTCGCCAACTGTTGCAATTGTGCGCTGGTCTCCGCGTCAAAGGCCGACAAAGAATTTTTATTCCCGTAGGGGCGTGATTCATCACGCCCTATCTCCTCACGCCCTGCCCTTTCACGCCCTATCTCCTCACGCCCTCTCTCATCACGCCCTCTCTCTTCACGCCCTCTCTCTTCACGCCCTGCCTCATCACGCCCTGCCTCATCACGCCTCACACGCGGCTCGACAGGGTTCGCGGGCGTCATGAATGACGCCCCTACGGACTGCGAGGCGTGATGCAGCAAAACCTTTGCCGCCAGGCCAGCTGCATGTGTCGGAATGGTGATCTTGAGCGCGGCGAAGCGATCTAGCTCTGTCTTATCGCTGTTAACGATGTAGATTTTCGCGCCGCCCTTCATAGCCTTTTTGATACGCAGGTTGAGAATAGGCTGACGCTGATAGGGATCAGAGGCAATCAACACGATATGTGAGGCTTTTTCGATCTCAGCAATACTGTTCGTCATCATCCAGGGCCGACCGGTGAGCGCGTCGCGCGGGCCGGGGAAGTGTCCGTGATGATGATCGATGTTGGGCGTGCCGATGACCTCGCGCAGCAGCTTCTGGAACAGATACGCCTCTTCGTTGGTCGTGCGTGTCGAGCCGATGCCGGCGACAGCTTGCGCGCCATGCTTGCTGATGATCTCTTGCAGGCGCGAGGCGATGAAGTAGAATGCCTCGTCCCAACTCGCCGGTGTCAGGTTGCCGTTACGCCGAATGTACGGCGTGCGAATGCGCTGTGGGCCATTGACAAACTCGAAGTCCCAGCGACCGCGATTGCACAACCAGCCATCGTCGATATCGTCATTGGTGCGCGACATCAGGCGCATGATCTTATCAACACGCGTGTCGATGCGCGCATTGCAGCCTACGCTACAGTTGTTACAGACACTGGCGGTGTGATGCAGCTCCCACGGACGTGCTTTGAAGCGGTAGGCCGTAGCGGTCAGCGCGCCGACCGGGCAAATCTCGGTGGTGTTGCCGGAGAAGATGGAGTCGAAGGAGTGGCCAGGGGCCGTGCCAACCTCCATGCGGAAGCCGCGCCGGATCATCACCAGCCCGTTATCCATCGAGATCTCCGCGCAGAAACGAGTGCAGCGTTGACAGTGGATACAGCGTTCGCGGTCCAGTAGAA
>DAOTVZ010000229.1:0-17498 GCA_034436045.1 Ktedonobacteraceae bacterium
TACGCTGGTTAGCACCAGGACAATATATCAAGTTCGCTTTGGTGGTCGTGACGGTCTTTCTGATCTGGCGCTGCAAGACATGCGAGACGCCATGCTTGAGAATACCTTTATGCTGTTGTACTGTATGACTCATTCTTTGCTTCTCTTTCAAATATTGATAACTGCCTCTCTACGATGTCGCACAGCATATGGGCCAGCATCATATGCAATTCTTGCACGAGAGCAGTATCAACTATCGGTACCTTGATAGTAAGATGCGCCAGGTGTTCCAGGCAGCTTGAGTGTTCTCCCGTAATGGCAACCACGCTCAGCAAACGTTCGCGTCCTACCTGTGCTGCTTGTAGCACATTTTCTGGCTCACTGTTTGTACTGAAAGCAATGAGCATATCCCCCGGTTGACCAAATGCCTGCACCTGACGCGCAAAAACCTATTGAAAACCATAATCGTTGGCAATGGCAGTGATGGCTGCCGTATCCGAGGTCAGAGGCAGCACCCCGTATGCGCTCCGTTCCCGCTTGAAACGTCCGATCAGTTCGGTCGCAAAATGTTGTGCCTGTGACGCGCTTCCTCCATTACCCACGACCAGCACCTTATGCCCACTGCGCAGCGTATTAACCAGCTCCACCGCTGCCTCTACCAGTAACCCTGCTTGCGCCACCAGTTCCCCCAGTGCCTCATCTAGCATCTTCCTGCGCACATAAATGGCACTGATGATGGCATCCCGGTATGCCTCGGCTATCTCCGACCTTTTCAGTACGTGTGTACTCTGTTCTACCGTTTCCTCCGATGAGGCAATGTGTGAAGGCGGAGCCATACCCCACTGACTTAACAGACTCATACTTTCTTTAACCTATCTTTATTTCAGCCCGTGCATGCTATAAGCAATAGAGGCTACACGCCCATCGCTGCGCGACAGCACAGGCTTTTTTTGACAGTGCTAATATAAATGAAGCTCTTACATAATACAAGTCAACAATAAAACTGCTAAGCTACTCTTAATCTGCACTTATTTTGTCTAATGGTACGCATAAACACTGCAATGATCGATGACGCCAGAGAATCCACAGAAAGTTTGTGGGAACGTCAAAACAAGAGGTCGATGCTACCTCTCGCAAAGAACACGTATCATTATACATAGTGGGTTACACAAACCGATCAAAGGGCAAAACGACCGTACACTATTTGCGTATAGTAGCGGCGACTCTCGTGGCCGCCCTGTTCCCTGTTTCGGGTGTCCTGCTTATCCGGCTCTCTTCGTCTGCTTTTCTGCTCTTCCGTCCGTGTCACTAGAAGAGGGAGCAAAAAAGCCGTATGGATAGCCAGAATAAGGCAGCTAACGAGAATGAGCAGTGCTATGATCGCTTGATAGAAGGTGTGACTTACCATGTCGGGCGCATGAGGTTCGGTAAGGTTAAGTGCGCGGTTGCCGGGGAGCAAAAGGGGGTCTGGATCAGCTACGGTGATGGCAATAGCCCTTCTGATGTGATAGTGTAATAGTGACTCTAAGCAAGTCAGAGTACTTGCGGCACATTATTTCAACCTAAAAGAGATACAGCTATATGAAAGATAGCAGACATCAACCCGGCTATGAGTCGGAAAAGAGCGTTACGTCACCGGCAGCAGAGACCAGCGGGGCTTTGCCGCAGGTACCTTTGTTGCCGCCTCTCCCGACTGTGAACCTCGCCGATGCGCAAAAGCTGGCTGCACAGACCTCGGTTTCCGGTCGGCGCGCCGTTTCACGCGGCACATGGTTCCTGGCGCTCTATCTCTGGATTCTCTCAGGCGTTCTCATTCTCTCCTGGATCGCCGGTCGCACGCAGTTTTTCCCCGGTGATCGGACGATCACGCGCCAGATACAGAAAAACCGTAATCCCTGGTTGCGCCGTTTCCTGTTTTGTGTCTCGCAAATCGGTTTCTGGCAATGGGCCACTCCTATTGTCGTGGGGACAGCAGGCATTTTCTGGGCCTTGCGCTTCCGGCTGGAAGCTATCTTTATGCTGCTCACCTCTTCATCGACGCTACTCAACGCTATTCTCAAACGGGTCATCAAGCGTCCGCGCCCGACCGAAGAACTTGTGCAGGTGACGCGCGTGATTAACGAGCCAAGCTTTCCCAGTGGACATGTCATGCACTACACGACCTTTTACGGTCTATTGATCTACATGCTTGCTACCAACTGGCGTTCCGGCAAGTTGCGCAACGCTTTGATCGGCCTTTGTACGGCGTTGATCCTATGCATCGGCCCTTCGCGCGTCTATCTGGGCGCACACTGGCCTAGCGATGCCGTTGCTGGCTATCTCTACGGCGGCCTCTGGCTCACTGGCCTGACTGCGCTGTACTTACGTGTCAAAGCGTGGCTCCATCCACAGACCGGCAAAGTACCGGAGATTGTCAAACTCTTGCAGCAACCAGGGAATGGAGAGGAGTCAAAGCAAAACGGCGGGAGTAAATGATGAACTATGCAGCGCCTTACCCTGTTCTTATCAGCTTGCAGCCGGTTCGCACTAGCAGGCATTTTCTGGCTCGTCGCACGGCTGTTCTATGACATTGAATTTCATGGGTTAGAACATCTCCCCAGCAGACACCCAATATATTTTGCAATGGCCCACAAGCGCGATTTAGACCCCATTGTCGAATTGCCGACGGTGCTGGCTCGACAGGGATGGCGTGCCCTGGCCCATGATGTCATCTTCGCCTTGCGTGGCGATGCTTTCGCTCCAGGTTTTTTAGCACGGCTTGTAACACAGCCAGACTGGTTCGCGCGCTTTTTATGGATGCTCTCGCTGGGTGACATTCTGCGTTTCCTGGGTATTCGGCCTCTGGAAAAGCTGAACCTGCGCCCCGATGAAATATGGCTGCGCGATTTCGTTTCTGCGGAGGGCGATCTGGCCGCCGGAGAGGTTCTTTCATCGACCTTCTTGCAGCATTTGAGTCAGGCAAGCGGCGAAGATGCCGAGATATTGCAGGCAAGTCGGCTCTCACACCTGCTCTCCTGGCGCTATCACGCGCTATTGCAGCATTCGCACAGTATCGATATCTTCCAGTCACGCTGGCATCGGCGCATGAAAAACATTCTTCTGTCGCAATTGAAGAAGCAGCTTGTGGAGTTGACGAACTGGTTGGAACACCATGGTTCGGTATGGGGCGCGCCGGAAGGCCAGCTTTCCCCGTCAGGCAAAATCAGCCCGCTTTCTGCCATCCTACCACGTCTGCTCCGCTCAGTATCGACCCCCGTCACCATCGTCCCTATTGCCATCGTCTATGACTTCATGACGTCGAGACGCATGCGCATCTTTGTCGATGTTGCACCATCTATAGTCTATAATTCACAGTTATCAGCAAAAGACTTGAATTATGACCTGCGCCGCGCGTGGTTGCTCAGCGCTCGCTTTACCTGCACACAGCTTGCCAGTGGTTTTCTGGTGGAGACGAGTAAGGTGGCGGTGCCTATTTTCACACTGAGCGACCTGGTGCTGAAGCTTGAAGAAGAGGCAAAGAGGTTGCACACGAGAGGCCGCCATGTTGATCCTCGCCTGCTCACTCACAAATCGGTGCGCAAACTGGCGGAATCCTTCTTGACCTATGCCGTCCAACGACACCTCGTCTTTCGCCTCGCCCCCGATCTGTACAAAGTGAGGCCGCTCAACTTGAGCATGGACGTGCCCCCCGGCAGTACAGGGTACCAGCAATATCCCCTGGCCTACGCCTGGAACGAACTACAAGATATGCTGAGCGTCGAACCACATGCTCAGGACTCCTATTGACCAGATAGCAAAGACTGTCAGGCTATTGCAATAACTGACTGATAAAGAAAAAGAAGAGGAAGAGGGAATGACCACAAAAAAAGAGCGAGCGAACACAAGACACCTTAATTTTTATCTGCGTTCGTTCGCTCTCGCCTATGAAAAGTTCTTACCCCATATGTACCAGTGGCTCGCTGCCTAGCGGAGCCGCTTCTTCATCCTCAGCAGGTCTGTACATATATTGATCGGCACGCCCACCTGGGAAGAAGAACATGGCAACGAGGCCGATGATTGCCAGCACCAGGATCAGCGCGTAGACCCAGAACAGGCTCTGCTGTAGTGCCAACTGCAACTGACTGATGAACGTCGTTGGCAAGGTCACACGCACATTGGGCGTCAGCAGCACGTTGGCGGGTGCGACACTCTTTGGGATGCGCGCCGCTACCGAGGCAAAGCGGGTGAAGATGGGTGGAAAACGCTTTACCATCTGTGCATTCAAAATTGTTCCCATCAGCGCCACTCCAATAGTGCCACCAATGGTACGCACAAACTGGGTCGAGGCCGTCGCCACGCCGCGTAACTTCCAGGGAACGGCATTCTGTACCGAGAGAATATAAGCCGAACTGGAGAAGCCCAGGCCAGCGCCAATCAATACCATCGCTGCCACAATAAAGGTTAGACTGGTATGGATATTGAAAAGCGCCACCATTACGGCCCCTGCCAACGTAAGCACCGCTCCCAAGCTTGCCGTCAGACGATAACCGAAGCGCAGTACCACTTGACCGCTAATTGTTGCTGCGATAGGCCAGGCCAGCAGCATGGGGCCAAGCGTGATGCCTGCGCTGGTGGCGCTTCCACCATCCACACCCTGCACAAAAAGTGGCACATAGGTGGTAATGCCAAACATAATAATGCCGAGCAACAGGCCACCGAAACTAGAGATCGCAATAATGCGATTCTTAAACAAATCCAACGGTAGAATTGGCTCCGGCGAACGCCTCTCCTGGATAATAAACCATGTTAGAAGCAGCACCGTCGCCAGGAACAGACCGATACTCGGCAGCGAAAGCCAGGACCAGGCTATACCGCCTTGCAGTAGCGCGAAGAGCAATGCCACCACGCCGCCTGTCAGCGTCAACGTGCCCACATAGTCTATACTGGCCCGTTTGTGCTCCACCTGTTCTTTGAAAGACAGCACCAGGAGAATAATCGAAGCGATGCCAAAGGGTACATTAATAAAAAAGACCCAGCGCCAGGAAAAATTATCGACAATGATACCGCCGATGGCCGGGCCGACCACGCTGGCAATGCCCCAGACGCCACTAAAGAGTCCTTGCACTTTGGCGCGTGCCTCCAGGTCGAAAATATCGCCGATGATCGTCAACACAATGGGCTGCACCGCCCCTGCGCCCAGACCTTGAATGGCGCGAAAGATAATCAACTGTACCATCGTTTGCGCCTCACCGCAAGCAATTGAGCCGAGCAGGAAAAGCGTCGAGCCGAAAATGAAGAGCGGCTTGCGCCCATAGAGGTCGGCCAGTTTGCCGTAGACTGGCACAGTAGTTGTTGATGTAAGAAGGTAGGCTGAAAAGACCCATGAATAGAGCGTAATGCCGCCGAGTTTGCCGACAATACTCGGCAAGGCTGTACCAACAATGGTTGTATCAAGGGCCGCGAGTGACATGCCTAACATCAAGGCTATTGTCACAATTATTCTTGCTTGTCTGGACATATCTTGTTTCCCCGTCACAGTTGACTGTGAAGTGTAGGTAGAAAAAGAAGATTACAATGCGAACAATCTCCAGGCAGCTATCTTCCTGGAACTACACAAACAGATGTGGCATCCATCATTGGCATGGATGCCACACTATGAGATGAATAGCCTGAGTCTCTCCGGGTGTACGTATCTTGCCGAGGGGTGGAGAGCAAGTCACCGCCGTATAAGAGAGGCCCGGAAGCTATTATCTTACTAATAGCACGCTTCTATGTGAACTAAGGTGACGTACACAACGCTTGAACGCTCAGCCTTCAACCTGCACACCATGCCAGAAGGCTACGTAGTCTTTGATCTGGCGCGCGGCATCTTTCGGATGCGGATAGTACCACGCTGCGTCCTTATTCTCTTTGCCATCAACCACCACCGTATAATAGCTAGCAAGCCCTTTCCAGGGGCAGGTGGTATGGGTATTGCTTTCTTTAAAATACTCACGACGAATGGCATCGGGCGGAAAGTACTGATTGCCTTCTACGACAATGCATTGATCGCTTTCAGCCAGTACGGCACCGTTCCATATAGCTCTAGGCATTCCTCAACTCCTTGCTGAGCTAACCGTGACTTCTACTCTACAGTACTAACAATCAATATAAGCATTCTATTTCACATGCCCCCTTTATCATCGGCAAAGGAATTTCTATCTCATGCGGGGGAAGCATTCCCTGTCCAAAAGGACAGTTTTTCTGCCTCAGCTCATGCCGATGCGATAAAGCTATTCCTTTTAGAATTATTGTACTTTATCATAGAGAAAAGTCTGACTTTTGCCAGGACGAGGTATCGACCGAATGAAAAAAATGGAATATAAGTGGATCGCACTTTCTGTCACCACTATTGGTGCTTTCATGGCAGCGCTGGACTCGACTATCGTGATTCTGGCCTTGCCCAATATGTTGCAAGACCTGCATTCAGACCTGGTACGTATGACCTGGGTTATTCTAGGCTATCTGATCGTCAATACGGTCTTGCAACTTACCTTTGGACGCATGGCCGATATGTTTGGGCGTGTGCGCATGTATAACCTGGGCTTCGTAGTCTTCACGCTCGGCTCGGTTCTCTGTGGCCTTGCGCCGAATGATAGTTTTTTGATCGGCTCGCGGGTCTTACAGGGGATCGGTGGGGCCATGCTCACTGCCAACTCGATGGCGATTATCACCGAAGCATTTCCTGCCAATCAGCGCGGGCAGGCGATGGGCATTAACTCGATTACCTGGGGCGCTGGCAGCGTGCTGGGGCCGGTGATCGGCGGCTTTATCCTGGCAGTTACTACCTGGCGCTGGATTTTCCTGGTTAACCTGCCTGTCGGCATCATCGGCACGCTCGCGGCCTACTTCCTGCTGCATGACATTGCGCCTAACCCCAAAGGCGAGCGTTTCGACTTGCCGGGAGCATTCCTCTTCTGCGTCGGTCTGGTGGCCCTTCTGCTTGGCATTATGGGGAGTATCGGTAGCGGCTGGCTCTCGTCGGCAGTGCTGGTACCGCTTGTAATCGCCGTGATAGCGTTTATTCTCTTCGTCATCTGGGAGCAGCGTGTGGCTCATCCAATGCTCGACCTGCGGCTGTTCTCCAGCCGCCGCTATGCCTTTTCTGTGATCGCTGCCACCTTGCAATCGCTATCCGTCTTCGCGGTCAACTTCCTGATCATTTTCTACCTGCAAGGGGTACGCGGGTATAGCCCACTCACCGCCGCCTTCCTCATTCTGCCATTGCCCATCCTGACCTCGGTCATTGGCCCCATTGGTGGTCGCTGGGCCGACCGTGATCGCTTCCAGGGTATGGTGCCGGCAACGGTGGGGTTGATCATCCAGGCACTCGCGCTCATCATCATGGCCTTTTTGACGCCTGACACACCCTACCTTCTGCTAGCTGTCGCGCTTGGCCTGATGGGTCTGGGTGGTGCTTTCTTCTGGTCGCCCAACACCAGTACGACGATGGGAGCTGCGCCACGCAATCGCCTGGGTGTTGCCTCTGCCACGCTCAACACGATGCGCAACATTGGTATGGTCTGTAGCTTCGCCGTCGCGCTGGCGGTAGCTGCTGCTTCGATGCCGCCCGCGCTGGTCAACGCTGTTTTTCTGGGTACCGTCGGTCATCTCCAGGCAGACATTGCCAATGCCTTCTCCAGTGCGATGGATCACGCCTTTGTGGCCTCAGCCGTCATCTGCATCATCGCCATTTTCTTCTCGATAGTGCGCGAGAGTAGACGAACAAAGACCGAGGAGCCAGCGGCAAGCACCTCCCCGGAGCCAACTGCTTCGCCATCCGCCGATTAACAAATGCACGCAGGAGACACTTTCAAGAGTGCCTCCTGCCATTTTTTCAAATTCATCGTTGCCTTTTCTCTTCTCCACGAGAAACTTTTTTCTTGCTCTGGCGTGATTTACAAGATAACCTATAATGGTCAAGTGCATAGAGTAACAGACATCTAACCAGAAAGTTTGAGAGTTCACATCATGGCAATACCCGCAGCCATATGACGCGACCGCCATTAGGGATGCAACGTATTTATTTAAGTGAGGCAGACAAAGATTACGATTTCTTCGGTGCGTAATTCAGGAAGCAATGGACAATCCCAGTAGATGTTTTTATGACTACCCAATGCGGAATGTGCATCTGGAATGAGGCTTACCTATGCAACAGATACAGTTGGCAGATAATATAATACTAGAAGGCGATTTGCACATCCCTTCTGGCGCATCCGGTATCGTTCTCTTTGCACACGGTAGTGGCAGTAGTCGGCATAGCCCGCGCAACCAGTTTGTCGCCAATATGCTGAATGAGGCGGGCCTTGCCACACTGCTCTTTGATCTACTTACTGCCGATGAGGAGCGCAAGGATCGCTATACGGCGCAATTGCGTTTTGATATTCGCTTGCTCAGTCAGCGTGTCATTGAAGCGACTGAGTGGCTCTCGCACCAGGAAATGACACGCACATTGCCTGTCGGCTACTTTGGGGCCAGCACGGGCGCGGCTGCTGCGCTGGTGGCTGCCGCGGCTTTGCCCGCTACAGTGCGCGCCATTGTCTCGCGCGGCGGTCGTCCCGACCTTGCCGGTCAGGTGCTGACACGGGTACAGGCACCGACGCTCTTGATTGTTGGCGGAGAGGATACACAGGTGATTGAGTTGAATCGCCTCGCGCTCGCTCTGCTACCCGGCGATAAACGCCTGGAGATCGTTCCTGGCGCGACGCATCTGTTTGAAGAACCTGGAGCGCTGGAGCAAGTGGCGCGTTTAGCCTGCGATTGGTTTACACGCTATCTCGTGCCTGCGGTTTCATGACCACAAAAGGTGAAAGGAGGAAATCATCATGTCGCCGTTCTATCGAGATCGTAAGGATGCAGGTCGGCAGCTCGCCACCAGACTGACAGCGTATGCAGATCGACCGGAAACCATTGTGCTGGCCCTTCCACGCGGCGGCGTGCCGGTCGGCTATGAGGTTGCCAAAGCACTACACGCCCCGCTAGAGGTCTTCGTGGTGCGTAAACTGGGGATGCCCGGCCAGGAAGAACTGGCCATCGGGGCTATTGCTAGCGGCGGCGTGCAGGTGCTGAACGAAGATGTTATTCGTCTTCATCGCCTCCCGGCTAGCATTGTGGAGAAGATAGCCGAACGAGAACGCCTGGAACTGGAACGGCGTGAACGGCTCTACCGTGCTGATCGCCCCTTCCCAAACCTGAACAATCGCATTGTGATTCTGGTCGATGATGGCCTTGCAACTGGCGCAACCATGCGCGCTGCAGTGCTCGCAGTGCGCCAGCAACATCCCGCGCGCATAGTAGTAGCCGTTCCCGTAGCTGCGCCGCAGGTCTGCGCCGAGTTCCATCTCCTGGTAGACGAGATCATTTGCCTGCATACGCCAGAGGCATTTTATGGCGTCGGCCTCTGGTACGAAGACTTCTCGCAAACCAGCGACCAGGAGGTCTATGATCTGCTGAAGCAATCACTCTCCTTCCAACACACTACTCCATAGAGTGTTGCCAATGCTGAATTTTATGGTACACTTGAGGCAATGCGCGAAATGAAAGAGAGGCATAAACATGGTAGCTGACAGAGCCGCCTTCCCCGAAGGAGCGGTGTATATGCCTGTTGAGCAGTATCTGGCCCTTGATGACAGCACCGATGGACTCTATGAGTACTGGCACGGCCTCGTTCTCATGCTCCGCCCGCCATCTTCAGTTTCTACGTCCCATGCGTTTGTCGATCTGGCTGGTGGCAGCCCTATCCATGCAGCTCTTGCCGTGCGTATTGCCTCTTTGCTTGACCAGGGGCTGCCACCGGACAGCCCTTGCATCGTGTACTCCAGCGATGTGAAGTTGAAGCTCGCCGAAGATCACTATCTTCACCCAGACGTGACGGTCAGTTGCACCGAGCAAGAAGAGGACGCCTTAACCCAGCCAACAGTCATCGTTGAGATTCTTTCACCCAGCACGGAGAAACGAGATCGCGGTGCCAAACTCTCTGCCTACAAAGCTTTGCCCTCACTGCAAGAATATCTGCTGATCGGCAGTCAGGAAAAGGAAATCGTCATCTATCGGCGCGCGAATCACTGGCGACCTTACCACTATAACGAGGGCGATATAGTGGAACTGCTCTCACTTGGTATCAGTTTTTCTTTTGAGGCGGTGTATCAAAGGGTCAAGCTGCCTTAACATTTTAAATTGCATGAGCGCGCACAAACAATAGGGCTGGTATCTCGCCCTGATGGACGTTCGCGCCGCCTGCTCATCGCTGGCTACCGGTTCTGCCATCTGTTCAAAGGCAAAGCCAGACGCGACCAGTGTTATCCAGAGCGAGAAGGGATTTTCTCGCAAATATTGATCGTATCACTCCGCAATATCATTATGTCACTGTATGTTGATCTCATCAGCCAGCGCGTGTAGCGCATCGACAAAACATTGCATGGGTGGGCGCACGATACCCGCACCGACCTGACCTACGCCGGGCAAACGGTGGGCGATGCCAGTGTTGATGATCGGCAGCAGGTTCTGACGCACAACCTGACGCACATCAATACCGGTCGGCGCGCCACGAAAATTGAGTGGTGGTAATTGGTACTGGCTGTCCTCACCGACGGTAATATCGTACATCTCCGTTGTGTAGCGCAAGGCGTCGGCGGGCACGCCGCCAATGAACTGCACGATAGCGGGTGCGGCAGCCATCGCAAAGGCCCCGATGCCGACCGTCTCCGAAATCGTGCTATCGCCGATGTCGGGATTGGCATCCTCTGCCGTGAAACCACTGAAGTAGAGGCCCGCGACACGCTGAGCGGGGCCAACAAACCAGCGTTCTCCCAGGCCACTGACTCGAATGCCGAAGTCGGTGCCATTGCGTGCCATTGTGGTCACGACGCTGCTGTAGGGGATGCCATGCGCTGCCAGTGCGGCAGCTTTGCAGGCAGCCATCGAGAGGTTGAGATAGAAATGATCGTTACTGTTGATGAAACGCAGCACGCTGGCTGTCTCCTCGGTTGAGGTACCGGTTTCGACCAGCGCGGGCGCGAGCTGGCGGAGCAATAGCGAGGTAGCGGCTTTGTTACGGTTGTGGCACTCGTCGCCCATTTGTAGCGCCTGGGCTGTCATCGGTTTGATCTCGATACCACCTAGAGCGCGCACGGCACGGGCCAGGGCCGGAGCTAACACCTGTTCCATCCAGCGCAGGCGCGCCAGCACATCGGGGCCGTTCGCCCCATAACGTAGCACCTTCCCCAATCCCTCATTGAGTGTGCTATAGGTTTGATGCCCATAGACCGGTTCCTCGATCACCTGGACCGGCATCGAGGCCGAGGTGACACCTGCCATCGGCCCCACAGCATGATAATGATGGCATGGAGCAAACTCGATCTTGCCACTCGCCGCCAACTGTTCTGCCTCTTGTAGATCACGCGCCAACCCTTCATAGAGTAACGCACCCAGCACAGCACCACGCAAGGGGCCAGACATGCGTTCCCACGTGATCGGGGGGCCGGCATGCAATAAAAGATGCTTATGCATACCGGCAATCACCTCGTGAGCCGGACGCACATCGACCAGACGTGGTTGCGCTCCCATCATGCGCCGCACCGCCTCTTGATTGGCTTGTTCGACGCGCGCATCATTCAGCAAGAGACTTAACGCAGCATCGCTCTCGCCTGCCGCCGGTTGCCAGTCCACGCGCGTCACCGGCACTCCCTGAGCGACAAGCGCATCGGCAAACAGGTCGGCTCCAACGTGAATGACATGCGGTTGTGTCATAAAAATATCCATGAACTCTTCTCCTACATGCTACCCATAAAATGCATAATATCATGTCAATAACGTAATCGCTGCGAGCGTTGCTGCGACATTACTCTCGTAGACCAGTGCGCCCGCTGCCTCAAGTTGCTGGCATTGCCGCGAGAAACGTTGCGGATCGCCCTCGGTGCCGCAGAGTGCGACGATGATGGGCAAGCTGCGCCCGGCAGCAATAGCTTGCTGACGGGCCGCCTCGATGGCAGGCGCGTAGAGCGATGCCGGATCAGGATGCGCACAGAAGCCCAGCACGATGTCCAGCAGGATGAGCGCCGTTTGTGGATCGTCTGCCGCTTCTCGCAGATAGCGCAGACGCTGCGAGGGATCGATCATGGGGTGAGGACGTCCGCGCGTAAATTCGTCCGCGCCAAGGTCAAGCGCGGTATGGCCCCGAAATGTTTCGCCTGCCGCCAGTTGCCACTCTGGTCGTAAAGGAATGTTAGAAACCACCGTACCAAGATGTTCACTTAACAGCAGCATGGCCTCATCGCAGAGCGTGCCGCCGGAATAGAGTGCGCGTACATAACGCTGTGATGGAGTTAGTTGTGAGCGCAGCGTTGCCAGTCGTTGCATCTCATCAACCGTAAGTTGCGTAGATAACGCGGGTATCTGTTTGCCACCAGCCGCTGCTACTGCCAGCGATGCGCCTTCGGTGAGCGTGCGCGCGAAAGAAATATGTGGTGCAGTTCCTGTGAAACGCTGAACGTCGGCCCCAAGAAAGATAATTATGACCGGCTTGTCCACGTGGGCGGCCTCTGCTAGAACAGCCTGCGCTACCACTGGAGCGGGCGGTTTGGAGATCAGCACGATGACCGACGTCTGGGGATCGCGGGCCAGTAGCGCAAGGCCGTGACGCATCATCGCCCCGCCGATAGGCTCGAAGAGGTCGCGCCCACCGGTACCGATGGCCTGTGAGATACCGACATTGGCGGCGGCGAGCAGGCACATCACTTGCTGCATGCCCGTCCCTGACGCGCCGACGATGCCAACAGGGCCGCGTGGAACGACATTACTAAAGCCCAGACCCACACCGTTAATGAAAGCAGTGCCACAATCCGGCCCCATCAGCAGCAGGTCACGTTCTAACGCGAGTGTTTTCAGTCGCCGCTCCTGCTCGATAGGCACGTTATCACTAAACAAGAAGACGTGCAACCCATGTCGCAACGCCTGTTCAGCCTCCAGCCACGCATGTTCACCCGCTACAGCTACAAAAGCAAGATTGGCATTGGGGTCACGTTTTAATGCCTGTTCCAGTGAGCGTACCGGTTGCCTTTCGAGTGATGAACCCGTATGCTGCTCCTTACGCGCTGAAAGTTGACGTTCCGCTGCCAGCAAAGCCGCATCAGCCGTCGCGTCATCTACAGCACGAATTGCCAAAAACAGGTCGCTGGCCGTCGGCGCATCCGAGGACGTGGACCAGTTATCTGGCAAAAGATGAGCTTCGCGCAGCAGTTCCAGGTTAGCCGTCGTCGCCATCACGGCTCCCACATCCTCTACGCCTTCCTGTTTCTTTACCTCTTGTGCCAGTAGCATGAGCGTAATTGAATCGTAATAGGCATGACGCTTGAGCAGCGTTCGTATGGCCATGAGAGCAGCCTCCCGTTTGTAGTGCTAATAGCATAAGGGAACAGGTATAACATTTATGCTCATTCAGTATGCCACACAAAGCAGGCCGCGTCTTTGGCAAAACTTGCCAGTCTCCTTCTGCCATATTGATAAAACCTGACGAGAGTTTCATTTTTCATGTCAAACAGGCAAGGCGACCGCAAAGGGATGCTCTTACAGTAAAGATGGGTGTGGCAGGCGACGTATCATTGTAGGGGCGTACCCTTGTGGTCGCTCTGCCCATTCATTCTGTTTTGTCAGTAAAAAACAATAATCATTTTCGACGCATTTTGTGAATGTGCAAGGCAAGCTCCAGATTAACACGCAGGTGAGCGTCGTCCATGAAGGGGCCGGTGAGTTCTTCGATTTTTTGTAGGCGATAGCGCAGGCTGTTGTAGTGCAGATGCAGATTGCGCGCAGCGGCTACCATATTGAGGTTACAGTTGAACAACACTTCCAACGTGTGCAACAGGTCGGTATGGTGTGTCTGATCGTAGGCTTCCAGCGCACCGAGTTGTTCATCCGCAAAGGTGTGCAGTTCGCGTTGATTCTCGAATTGCGAGAGGATGCGCTGGAAGCCCAGCGCGTTAAAATGCATGACCGGGCCAGCATTGCGCAGATGACTGCCCACTGCTACCGCCTGACATGCCTCCTGATAGCTACGATGCAGGGAGAGCGCGTTTTCGCAACGCCGCCCGATACCGATAATGAAGTCGCGCTCGTGTTGTGGGAAGCGCAAATCGCGCAAAAGCTGCTGGCCGACTTCAATATCGTGTTGATCGGCACGGCGCAAAGCGGCTGTTGAGCGTTCTATAGACTCAACGGCGAGAATACAGATGATCTGGCCGCTTTTCTCGACTACGATAGCTGCGGGATCGAGGTGGCGTGCTGCCGAACGCACACGCTCCAGCAGGAGATTGATCTCATCTGGCACGTAGGTAGTGGGCCAGGGCGCGTGCTCCTGTTCGTCCGAGCGACATTCCTGCACGATATAGACCACGCAAGGGCGGGTCAGATTCCAGCCCAGTCTCTGCGAACGTGAGGCAATTACCTCCGGCGCGCTGATGCGACCGGCCAGCAGATCGTCGAGAAAATCCGACTGGAATTTGCGCTCAACTGCCAGGATGGCCTGCTCTTTCATCAGGGCCAGTGCAGAGACGGTGGCGGCATGTTCGATGGCTACCAGATCATCGTCCTCAAGCGCGCGTTCTAGCAGGGGAATGACAATCCAGCCATAGGAATGTGTGCCGACACGGATGGGGCAGGCAAAGCAGGGCACGCAGCGCTGTTCCATCTTCAGTCCTTTGCGCAGTTTCAATACTGTGCTTTCACCACACGCCTGACCGGCGGTCGTATCTAGTTCCAGGTAACGCTGTTCTTTCTCTGTCCGCAGAGTAGTCAAGAATGCCTGTTGTACCATCTCGCTGGTGGCAGCCAGCGCCAGCACGTGCCTGTCTGGGGCCACAATCACGACCGGATTGCCGATTAGCTGAGCCAGATTCTCGACGATATGTGGCAGGCCGCCGCCGTCCAGTACGATAGAGGTAAAGCGGCGATGTACCTCTTCGGAATGCTGTAAGCGGCGCGTCTGCATGCGTAGAATATTGCTCAGCAGTTCGGTGATGATCTCGTCAAAGGAGACTTCGGAGCGCAGCTCGATCAAAGGGAGTCCTTCGCGCGCGGCGGCGGCACACATCTCTTCTGGAATGGCATCGACATAGCGTCCGGTCTTGACCACAATGCCAGCCAGTTCGCGTCGTGCCAGTTCGCTGACAAAGCTGTCCAGCGGCCCAGGTACATCGCGCAGTGGATAGAGCGTGGTCAGGAGCAGTTCGTGTGGTCTAACCCAGGCCAGAATGTCCGGCACCTCCATCACATTGACCGAAGCGATTGTATGTGTGAGACCGCTCTCACCGGCTCGCACCTGAGCCTCACGCAAGACCGTCGTTTTCAGCGCATCACTGACCGTAAATGTCATCGGCAAAACCTCCTTCCAGCACGTGCAGAGCCAGCACTATGCCTAGCAGAGTATCCGCGCCCGAAGTCGCGCCCAGGGCCAGCACTCGTTGCGCCGCCAACCTGACTGTTTGATGCTCTACTAAGGGCAGAGTCAGCGCCATCAGCAACGTTCCGACCGGCTCCGCGACTTCACCCAGCGCAGCATATTCCAGCAGCACTTTACTGAGCAGCGTAGTGCGTGCGCCCGCTTCTTGCACAATCAACTTTGCTATCCACGCACGTTCGCTGCCATCTACGCTGAGATACGGGCTGAGCAGTGCCATCACTGCCGCGAAACCGCCCAGGGCATCATCGCCCGACGGTGTGAGTCCCGGCCCCAGGCCCGCCAACCGGCTTACCGCCATTGCTAGCATTGCCCTATCCTGGCACCACGCGGCAGAGACCAGTTGTCGAAGTGATGGTAGGGCCATACGAAGCAAGGGCGTCTTTCGCACTGATCGCTCCGTCTCTCTGTGCAACAACACACCAAGCGCCGGAGCCAGACCGTCCGAAGGTAAGGCAGTGGCAAAAGCGTCAACGAGCCTGAAGACGTGTTCAGCTACGCATGACTGCCGCCAGCGGCAGAGCGCGACAGGTGGGCGCGGTTCCCAGGGTGATCGGTCTGGGCATATCAGACGAAAGGAAGTAGATTTAGAATGAGTAGCAATAAAAATATCGCCGTTTTCAATCCTGACTGACATGCCCGGTTTGACGCGCGCCGCCAACGGCACGAAGCTTTCGGTGGACAGTTGGATACCGTTAGGCATGTGGGGTAGTTCCGCGCTCAGCAGTGCAATCAGTGTGTCATCAAAGGCAAGATTGATAGCCCGACGAAAGATACTATGCACGGTACCATGATGTGTTGATGGGCGTAGCCACGCTTGTACCGGGCGGCTGCAATCGAGAGCCGTGATTTCCAATACCATAGGCGTTCTCCTGCTATTATGATGCTCACATGGTATCATATCGCACGCTGTTTTGTGATATTTTATCAAAGTAGCAGTGTAGCACTGGCAGGTTTTGCTAAAGACAAGCGGGCGCGACTATGGCATACTGTGTATTATTTCTTTTCACTAACGCAATAATCTTGAATCTTACCATCATTAAGAAGGAGACAACGGCATGGTTCGCCCTGTTGATCTACGTAATGTGCGCGTTCTGGATCTCTCGCAAGACTGGGATACGCACACACCCGGCTTTGCCACCTACGACGGCCCCACCATCAAATGGATTAAGCGCGTGGCGTTCGATAAAGTAGGTGGTCAGCATATTGCCTCCACACTACACGTCGGCACGCATCTTGACGCCCCTTTGCACTTTATCACCAATGGTCAGGATATCGGCAGCATTCCACTCAACAAGCTCTTTGGCCCTGCTGTCATTGTAGACCTGGAGAAGATGGGTATTGGTGACTACGGCATCTATACGTCACAACATTTTGAAGAGTGGGAGCGCAAGACGGGTATTCATATCGAGCGCGGCGACATCCTCTTTGTGCATACCGGCTATCACAAGTATTATCCCAGCAACTGGGCCGGGGAGTGCCAGCCGGATGAGACGCGCTATTTCATCAAACATCCCGGCCCCACGCGCGAGTTTGCCGAATGGGTGCTGGATCGCGGTATCTCCTGGCTTGGTGTCGATGCCGGTTCAATGGATCATCCTATGAATACGGTCATTCGCTCCTTGCGCCCCGATCTGGCTGCCCAGGCCGAGAAGGCATTAGGTAGATCGCTTACGGAGATCTTCCCCACCGAGGATTACCAGGTTATGCATTATCATCTCTTCCCACATCTCGTCTTCCATGCTGAGAATATCGGCGGCGAGATCGACCAGGTACTCGATCAGCGCGTCTGGATTGGCTGCTATCCCTGGCGCTTCAAGGGCGGTGAAGCTGCTTTCTGTCGCATCGTTGCCTACGTCCACGTAGGGGCGTGATTCATCGCGCCCTGGAAGCGGAGCGACGGGTGGAAGGGCGTGATGAATCACGCCCCATAGGCGTCAAGTTAAGCGGATGAGCTTATCCGAGCAAAGGATGACAAAGGCAAGCAACTTGTGAGAAGATACTCTTAGGTGTCTAAAAAGCAAAAACAGAGTATTCTCACAGGAGCTTG
>DAOTVZ010000230.1:0-25219 GCA_034436045.1 Ktedonobacteraceae bacterium
TCGGCATGGTACTGCCGACGATCTCCGACCCCTTTATGGGCCGTGTGGTTGAGGGAGTAGAGCAGGCAGCGATTGAGGCAGGTTTCAATGTCTTTATCAGCACATCACAAAACGACCGCCAGCGCGAGCTTGCCGCCGTTGAAATGTTCCAGAAACGGCGCGTAGACGGCATCATCGTTATGGCTTCGCATCTCTTTGATGGCTCGCCGCACCCCTCTTACCACAGTAGAGTTCCTGTGGTCTCGATTAACGAGCAGAATCCTGGCGAGGGCATGCTTTTTGTGGCGATAGATGATCGCAGTGGCGCGCGTGTCGCGGTGGAGCATTTGCTAGCACTAGGACATCGCCGTATCGGCTACGTCGGTGTTCCTGATCGTCCCCAATCGAACCAGTATCGTTTGAAAGGCTACCAGGATGCACTACAGGCAGCCAATAAAACTATCGATCCCACTCTTGTTATTACCATCGCTGGCACTATAGATCATGACCGCATCGGCGAGGCCAGCTTAGAACCACTTCTGGCAGGCGAGGCAACAGCGGTTTTCTGCTATAATGACGCTACTGCCATTGGTCTCCTAACCGCTTGTGCGCGTCGTGGTCTTGCTGTGCCTGAGCAACTCAGTATCATCGGTTTCGATGACATCGATATGGCCGCTTACACCTTCCCACCTCTAACCACCGTGCGACAACCACGCTTTGAGTTGGGGCAGAGGGCCATGCGCATGATACTCGCCCTACTGGAGGGCCAGAAACCCGCCAGTCAGATCGTTCCTGTCGAGCTGATTGTGCGCCAGACGACCGCCAGCCTTCTGCCTGAACGGGTATGGAAATAGCGAGCAAGCCGTAGCTGTCTTTTTTTGTCCTTGTGCGCAATCGGTTGTACATATCGATTTATTATGTACCGACCGATCAGTAAAAGGTAATTACGGACAATCCACCAGATATAAATTATTTTTCGTGTTTATGGGAGGTTTCACAATGACACGAACAATCGGTATTGGCGTGATTGGTATGGGCTGGATGGGTGAGGCGCACAGCCGCGCGTATCGCGCCATTCCAGATCGTTTTCACGAGAGTGGCCTGTACCCCCGGCTCGTCGTCTGCGCCGACCAGGTGGAAGCACGCGCTCAATCTGCTCAGCAACGCTTCGGTTTTGAACGCTACACGACCGATTGGCGTGATGTGATCGCCGACCCCGCCGTCGAGGCCGTCATCGTGACCGCGCCCAACGGCATGCATCTGGAGATTAACCGCGCGGTGGCTCAGGTCGGCAAGCACCTCTTCTGCGAGAAGCCGGTCGGCAGGAACCCGCAAGACACTATCCAGAGCGTCGCTGCGGCACGTGAGGCTGGTTTGTTGACCGGTGTTGGCTATAACTATCGCTGGGCACCACTCGTGCAGTATGCCCGCCAGCTCATCGCCGACGGTAAGCTGGGACGCTTGACACATTATCACGGTCGCTTTCTCAACGGCTACGCGGCTGACCCCAATGGCTTCCTCTCCTGGCGTTTTCAGCAAGAACACGGCCTCGGCACGCTGGGCGACCTCATGTCGCATGTGATCGATATGGCCCATATGCTGGCCGGTCCCATTACGCGCGTCACCAGCGACAAAGAAACTTTTATTCGTCAACGCCCTATTCCACAACCAGGCAAGGGCACGCATTACGATGTAGGCAGCAGCGATGACCCGATGGGAGAAGTAACCAACGAGGATTACGTCAACGCGCTGGTGCATTTTGCCAACGGCACTCGCGGTATACTAGAGTCATGTCGTATCATCAATGGGGCCAAATGCGACATGAGTTTTGAGGTTCATGGCACAAAAGGCGCTATCAAATGGACAATGGAGCGCATGAATGAACTGCAATTGCAGTGGCGCAACGATGCGAATCCGGCGGAGGATGGCTACACCACGCTCTTAAGTGGGCCTGCGCATCCCTATCATCGCCACTTCAATCCAGGCTGGGGCGTCAATCTCGGCTATGATGATCTAAAAACGATAGAGGCGTACAATTTCCTGCAAACCATCGTCACCGGCAAGCAGGGAGAGCCAGGTTTTGCTGAGGCCGAGGCAGTTGCTCGTGTGCAACAGGCCATGATGCGCTCCTGGGCGAGCGGACGCTGGGAGACCGTTGAGGCTTAGAGGAGAAGAGAACTATGACAAAGGCGAACATCCGTGTGGGTAACGCCCCTTGCTCTTGGGGCGTGATCGAGAATGTAGAGGGAGAGCGCGGCAATTATGCCCGTGTGCTGGATGAGATGCACGAGGCCGGTTTTGAGGGCACCGAATTAGGCGATTGGGGCTTTATGCCCACCGACCCCGATGTGCTACGTCAGGAACTGGCGGCCCGCCAACTGGCATTACTCGCTTCGTGGGTCAGTGTCTATTTGCATGATGCCGAACGCCATGCCGCCAGCGAGGCCGATGCCGTGCGCACAGCCCGCCTGCTCGCAGAGGTTGGCGAGCCGGAGTGCCTGATCGTGCTGGGCAACGACCCTTATGGCGACCCCATGCGCACGCACTATGCCGGGCGTATTCGACCGGAACAGGGCATGAGTGAGGCTCAGTGGCAAGTCTTTACGGCTGGGGCTAACCGCATCGCAGAGGCTGTACGCCGCGAAACCGGCTTGCGTACTGTATTTCATCATCATATCGGCACGTGGGTAGAAACGCCAGAGGAAACAGCCAGATTTCTCAACCTGACCGATCCGAGCCTGGTCGGTCTGTGCTTTGACACCGGCCATTACCGCTTTGGCGGCGGCGACCCCGTCGAAGGTTTACGCCGCCACGCCGACCGCATCTGGCACGTCCACTTCAAAGATCACTCGCCGTCCGTCGCTGAGGAGGCACGCAAGCAGGACTGGAATGCGGTACAGGCAGTGGCGCATGGTGTTTTCTGTGAACTGGGCCAGGGCGATGTGAATTTTCCGGCAGTCATCCAGGAGCTGAATAACATGGGCTATGCTGGCTGGATCGTCGTGGAACAAGACGTATTGCCTGGGATGGGAACGCCCAAAGAAAGTGCCCAACGCAACCGCGCCTATCTGAGAAACATCGGCTTATAGCCGACCTCATTGAAAGGAGATATATTATGGGAGTGCTTATCAGGCCGCAAACAGAGCGCATAGATGGATTTGTGCGCAGGTTAGATGTTACACCTGTAACGGCTGGTTGGCACTATGTCTCGTTCGCCGTGTACCAATTGAGCAGGGGCCAGACACTGGCGGGCGCGGCAAATGGTCGAGAGACTGCTGTGATCGTGCTATCCGGCATCGGGAACGGCGAACTCAACGGGCAACCGGTGGGGCAGCTTGGCGAACGGCTCAGCGTCTTTGAGCAGAAGGCCCCGTATACACTCTATTTGTCTGAAGATGCCAACTACCGCATCGAATGTACCTCTGATAGCATGGAGATCGCCATTGCCAGTGCCCCAACCACACACCAGCATCTGCCTGCGCGCGTGATTCGACCAGAGCAGGTTAGCATCGAGCTACGGGGTGAGGGCAATACACGGCGTCGTGTCCAGCATATTATGGACGTGGATCAGCAGGCCGAACGTTTGATCCTTGTCGAGGTCATCACTCCGGCGGGCAACTGGTCCTCGTTCCCACCCCATAAACACGATACTGAGAATCCACCGCATGAAGCTTACCTGGAAGAAACCTATTATCACCACATTCAACCAGGCGACGGTTTCGCCTTCCAGCGCGTGTACACCTATGATGGATTTGACGAAACAGTTGCCGTCAACGATGGCGACCTCGTGCTTGTGCCAAAGGGCTATCACGTCGTCTCAGCCGCTCCCGGTTGCGAACTATACTATCTCAACGTGATGGCCGGTCCGCGCCGTGAGTGGTTGTACCAGGTTGATCCGGCTTTCCATCGCCTACTCCCCCCATCGGGCAAGATTACCGGCGCAATTATAAGCGGAAGAGAAGCATGAAATGAAAGCAATTGCCGTCTTTCCAGGGACACATGAAGTAAAGCTGATCGAGCATAAGGAACCGACAATCACGACGCCGACCCAGGTCAAGCTGCGCACGCTGGAAGTGGGTATATGCGGCACCGACCGCAAAATTACTTCATTCCAGTTCGGCACGCCCCCGCCTGACAGCGACTATTTTATAATCGGGCATGAGATGCTCGGTGAGGTGGTTGAAGTGGGTGCCGAGGTGCGCACCCTCAAGCCGGGCGACCTGGCGGTGACGATGGTGCGCCATACCTGTCTCCATGATACCTGTCACGCTTGCCGTATGGGCCATCAAGATTTCTGCTTCACGGGCGATTACACAGAACATGGCATTAAAGAGTTGCACGGCTTTATGGCCGAGTTTGTGGTTGATGAAGAACGCTACATGCTCCAGGTACCTCATGCGTTGCGCGACGTGGGTGTGCTGACCGAGCCGCTGACAGTCGTGGAGAAGGGTATGGCACAGGTCTGGCACATTCAGCAGAGACTGCCCTGGGTCGATCCGCACGCACCGGCCCACTTGCGGGGCAAAGGTCTGAAAGCGTTGGTATTAGGGGCCGGGCCGGTTGGACTCCTGGGGGCCATGCAGCTTATTGCAACAGGCTTCGAGACGTATGTCTATTCGCGTTCCAGGCAGCCCAATCCCAAAGCAGAGTTGGTAGAGGCCATCGGCGGCATGTATATCTCCAGTGAAACCACATCGGTCAAGCAGCTTGCCGGACAGATCGGCGCAATTGATCTTGTCTTTGAAGCAGCAGGAGCTTCACAGCTCTCCTTCGATGTCATGGGTATATTGGGAAATAACGCTATCTTTGTAGTCGCAGGTGTACCCGAAGGGGAAAATGCCCCTACGGCCTCTCATATAGATACCGATGCCTTGATGCATAACTACGTGCTAAAGAATCTGGCAGTGATAGGTACGGTGAACGCAGATAAGGCCGCTTTTGAGGCGGCGATTCGTGACCTTGCTATTTTTAAGCAGCGCTGGCCGCACGCGCTGAGTTCTCTGATTACCGACCGTTATCCGCTTGCACAGGCTCCACAGTTGTTGCTTGGCCACATTGGGCATAGGGGCAGCATCAAGAACCTGGTGACAATATAAAGCCAGAGAGGATTTTCGTAGGAACGCAAGGCTGTGAACCTGAAAGGAGCAAAAGCTATATGCCTGCACAGACATTGAAGGTCGGCTTGATCGGTGCCGGTCGCATCGGGCGCATGCATGCCGGCAATCTCGCCACGCAGATTGAGTCCACTGAACTGGTCATGGTGGCCGATGTGTGGGAGGAGAATGCCCGGCAGTGTGCCAGTCGCTATGCTATTCCCGCCGCCACAGATGATTACCATGATATTCTGGCCCATCCAGAGATTGAGGCTGTTGTGATCTGCTCATCCACCGACACCCATGCCCTGATTATCGAGGAAGCGGCGCGCGCGGGCAAACATATCTTCTGTGAAAAACCCATCGCCCTTGACCTACCATCCATTGACCGGGCACTGGCAGCCGTAGCAGAGGCCAGTGTCAAATTGCAACTTGGCTTCAATCGACGCTTTGACGCCAGCTATAGCCGCGTACACCAGGCCGTGCAAGCCGGAGAGATCGGGCGCGTGCAACAACTCCATATCATTAGCCGCGATCCCGCTCCACCGCCTATCTCATACATTAATGGCTCAGGCGGCCTCTTCCTTGATATGACTATTCATGATTTCGACATGGCCCGTTTTCTCGTCAACAGTGAGATAGACGAAGTTTTTGCACTGGCAGACGTAATGGTAGACTCAGCGATTGGCGAGGCTGGCGATGTAGACACAGCAACCATCCTGCTACGCTTCAACAATGGCGTGATCGGCACGATTGAGAATTGCCGCCAGGCTGTCTATGGCTACGACCAGCGTGTCGAGGTGCTGGGAAGTGCCGGGGCAATACGCACAGAAAATCAGTATGCCAACACCGCCATCATCAGCGATAACCACAGTGTTCGACGTGACCTACCACTCCATTTCTACATCGAACGCTACATGCAGAGTTATATCACGGAAATAGAGTCCTTCGTAGATGCCGTACTTCATGATAAACCCGTTTCCGTCACCGGCTACGATGGGCGTATGGCTCTGATCCTGGGGCTGGCGGCGAAAAAATCTCTGGCCGAACATCGCCCGGTTCTTTTGAGCGAATTTATCGATGACGCGGGGAGGGAAGCATGAAGCACTCTGTAACCTTTTCGGGTGATGACAGGAGCCGGTTTCCCCCGGCAAGAATGTAGATACGTTCAGGTAAGACATTTTCCTATTTATTACTAAACAGGAGTTAGTTATGGCGACAAGCGATAGAGCATACGACGTGCTGGCGATGGGGCGCTCTTCGATTGATCTCTACTCCAACGATATCGGCGCGCCATTCGTGGAGATTAGTAGTTTTGCCGCCTACGTGGGAGGTTGCCCAACCAATATTAGCGTTGGCACACACCGCCTGGGATTGCGTTCTGCGCTGCTAACGGCGATAGGCGACGACCAGGTAGGCAATTTCATCTTGCACTTCCTGCAACGCGAGGGCGTGGAGACGAACTTTATTCCGCGCAAGCCGGGCCATCGTTCAAGCGCAGTAGTACTGGGCATCGAGCCACCTGATCGTTTCCCACTGACCTACTATCGAGACAACTGCGCCGACATCCAGCTTAACATTGACGACGTGCTAGCCGCGCCGATAGCCGAGAGCAGCGTCCTGTTAATCAGCGGTACCGGTCTGAGCAAGGAGCCGAGCCGGAGCGCAACGATCTTCGCCGCCGAGATGGCCAGGCAGGCCGGAACGTTGGTGGCGCTGGACATCGATTTTCGGCCCGATCAGTGGGACGACCCACGCGCGTTTGGCGTGATATTGCGTTCGGTTTTGCGCCTGGTCGATATTGTCATTGGCACCGATGACGAGATCAATGCCACGATGCTGACCGATGCCCGCCAGGTGAGCCTGACCCACTCACAGGTTTCGGACGCTCGTGTCAGCGGCGATATTCACACGGCGATTCAGGCGCTCCTCGCGCTTGGCCCAAAGGCGCTGGCCCAAAAACGTGGTGCGCATGGCGCGACCATTCACCTGCTGTCAAAGGAAGGGACCAGCTCGCACATTGACGTGCCGGGGTTCCGCGTGGAGGTAAGCAATATTCTGGGTGCAGGCGATGCCTTTGCATCCGGCCTGCTCTATGGCGTGGTCAAAGGGTGGGACTGGTACAAGGCCACAAGGCTGGCGAACGCCTGTGGGGCAATCCTGGTCACGAAGCACGGCTGCGCCAACTTCATGCCCACCTATAACGAGGTAATGGCGTTCATCGAGGAACATGGCGGCATGTAAGTAAAGAGGGAAGAACAGTTATGAGCGAACAAACGACACAACGGATGACGATGGCTCAGGCCGTCATCGCCTTTCTCAAAAACCAGTATGTGGAACGCGACGGGCACGAACAAGCCTTTTTTGCCGGTTGCTTTGGCATCTTCGGACATGGCAATGTCGCCGGTATCGGGCAGGCATTACAGCAGATGCCTGAATTTCGCTATTACCAGGCACGCAATGAACAGGCGATGGTGCATGTAGCAGCAGCCTATGCCAAAACCAAAAATCGCTTACAGACATTTGCCTGCACGTCATCTATCGGCCCCGGCGCAACTAACATGGTCACAGGAGCGGCACTGGCAACGATCAATCGCTTGCCTGTCTTACTGCTGCCAGGCGATATTTTTGCGCGCCGCAACGTCGCTCCTGTGCTGCAACAACTCGAATCTGAACACTCACAAGACATCTCAGTCAACGATTGCTTCAAACCGGTAAGCCGCTACTGGGATCGCATCATGCGTCCTGAACAATTGCTGACCGCGCTTCCCGAAGCCATGCGCGTGCTAACCAGTCCGGCAGAGACGGGCGCGGTGACGCTGGCCTTGCCTGAAGATGTGCAAACGGAGGCATATGATTACCCGCTGAGCTTCTTCCGCCGCCGTGTCTGGCATGTGCCGCGCAACCGACCAGATCGCACTCTGCTAGAGCAGGCGGCAGCAGCAATTCGCAACAGCCAGCGCCCACTGATTATCTGTGGTGGCGGCGTAATCTATGCAGAGGCCACAGAGGTGCTACAACGCCTGGTCGATCAGACAGGCATTCCGGTGGGAGAAACAATGGCGGGCAAAGGCAGCATGCGCTATGACCATCCGCTCTGCCTGGGCGCGATAGGCGCTACCGGCACCTTCGCCGCCAATCGCGTGGCACGCGAAGCCGACCTGGTGATCGGCATTGGCACGCGCTACAGCGACTTTACCACCGCGTCAAAAACGGCCTTTCAAAACCCCTCAGTACGCTTCATCAATATCAACGTGACAGGCTTCGATGCGGGCAAACATCTGGCTTTGCCGTTAATAGGTGATGCAAAGGCAACATTGGAAGAACTACTACCTCTGCTCGCCGGTTACTCGGTTGACCCGGCCTATCGCAACCAGGCAGCGCAACTGCATAGGGAGTGGGAGCAGGAGGTCGAGCGCATTTACGCCATTCGCAATACACCCTTGCCAAGCCAGGGCGAACTGATCGGCGCAGTGAATGAATTGAGCGATCCTTCGGCGATTATGGTCTGTGCTGCCGGTAGCTTGCCGGGCGACCTGCACAAACTCTGGCGCGCGCGCCACCCCAAGAACTATCACCTGGAATATGGCTATAGCTGTATGGGCTATGAGATCGCGGGCGGCCTGGGTGTCAAGATGGCTGCACCTGAGCGCGATGTGTACGTAATGGTCGGCGACGGCTCCTACCTGATGATGAATAGTGAGATCGTGACCTCGGTTCAGGAGGGCTACAAACTCATTATTGTGCTGCTGGACAACGCAGGCTTCAAGAGTATCGGCTCGCTCAGCCGCTCGCTTGGCCAGGATGGCTTCGGCACACGCTATGTCTATCCCCGCAACGGTGTCTGGCCGACCGACGTAGATGGATCAGAGGTCGAGACGTTGCCAGTTGATCTGGCGGCGAACGCGCGCAGCCTGGGTGCCCTGGTTTTCACGTGCAAAACGTATGAAGATTTCGTGCAGGCACTGAAAGACGCACGCAACTCTCCGCGCACTACGGTCGTCTACATCCAGAATGATCGCTATGTGGGCTTGCCCGACTACGAGGGCTGGTGGGATGTGCCGGTAGCCGAGGTCAGCACCTCACCCTCTGTACAAGCTGCCCGCGCCAAATGGGAAACGATGAGGACGCAGGAACGCTACTTCCTGGAATAATTACGGACAAATTTCACAACGGAGGTGACACGATGATTGAGAATGGGCAATTGCTCAACTACGTGGCGGGTAAATGGCAACGCTCACGCGCGACGGAATTTCTTGATGTACGCAATCCAGCAACGGCAGAAACGTTGGTGCGCGTGCCCCTGACACCTGCCGACGAGGTTGATGAGGCCGTGCAGGCGGCGCAGAAGGCTTTTCCTGGTTGGCGTAGCACGCCACCAACACAACGCATCCAGTATCTTTTCAAGTTCAAACAGTTGCTGGAAGAACATTTCGACGAGATTGCGCGTCTCACCGTAGATGAATGTGGCAAGACACTGGATGAGGCACGGGGAGAACTGCGGCGCGGCGTCGAGAATGTTGAGGTGGCGACCGGCATTCCATCATTGATGATGGGCTATAACGTGGAAGACATCGCGCACGGCATTGACGAACACATGTTTCGGCAACCGGTTGGCGTGGTGGCCGCGATTACACCTTTCAATTTTCCGGGCATGATTCCCCTCTGGTTCTTGCCCTACGCGATTGCCTGTGGCAACTGTTTTATCCTCAAACCCTCTGAGAAGGTGCCGATGACAATGAGCCGCGTCTTTGAGTTGATCGATCAATTAGGGCTTCCTGCGGGTGTAGTCAGCCTGGTCAACGGCAGCAAAGCTGTGGTCGATGCGCTGCTCGACCATCCCGTTGTACGCGCTATCTCGTTTGTAGGTTCTTCACCGGTGGCAAAATACATCTACAGTCGAGCCGCTGCTAACGGAAAGCGCGTGCAGTGTCAGGGTGGGGCCAAAAATCCGGTGGTGGTATTACCGGATGCCGATATGGAGACGGCAACGCGCATTATTGCCGACTCATCCTTTGGCTGCGCAGGTCAACGCTGCTTGGCCAGTTCAGTGGCAATCACAGTTGGCGAGGCGCACGACCCGTTCAGGAAGCGCATGGCACACGTGGCGGAGACACGCAAAGTCGGGTACGGCCTTGATCCCACCGTTGAGATGGGGCCGGTCATTACCCCCGAAAGCAAGCAACGCATCGAGTCTTTGATTGCAAAGGGTGTGGATGAAGGAGCCAGAGTGCTTGTCGATGGCCGCCACGCGACGATTGCTGGCTATGAACGCGGCTACTTTATCCGTCCTACGATTCTGGATAACGTCAATCCACGTGGCGAGATAGCACGTACCGAAATCTTCGGGCCGGTTCTCAGCCTGATGCACGCCGATACCGTTGAGGAGGCGATTGAACTGGTAAATGCCGGTTCATATGGCAACATGGCTTCGCTCTTCACTACCAGTGGCGCTTCTGCGCGTAAGTTCCGCTACGAGGTGCAGGCGGGCAATATTGGTATCAACATTGGTGTGGCCGCCCCGATGGCCTTCTTCCCGTTCTCCGGTTGGAAGGATAGTTTCTTCGGCGATATGCACGCACAAGGCCGCGACGCCATCGAGTTCTACACCGAGAAGAAGGTCGTGGTCGAGCGCTGGCCACGAGAATGGTCGCGTAAGTTCTAAACAATGGCTGGCGCATGTATCAGGGAGGCAATTTATGAAAGTTAAAATTACTCGCGGTAAATACAACGGCATCAACGCCTGTGCCGATAGTCAGGGCATCATCGCCGCGCTGGCGGTCGATCATCGTAGTAATCTTCAAGAGGCCATTGCGAAGGCGCGTGGGGAACAAGGTCAGGCGACGGCAGAGGATATGCGCGCGTTTAAGACCGCCGTGACGCGCATCCTGACGCCACTAGCCAGCGCCATCCTGCTGGATGTGGAGTATGGCCTTGAGGCCATTGCCAGTCGTGCCAACAATATCGGCGTGCTACTGTCCTACGAGAAATCCGGCTACGATGCCAACACGCCAGGGCGTCTCCCTGATCTCATGCCGGAGTGGAGCGCGCGGAGATTAGTAGAGGCCGGGGCGCAGGCAATCAAGATACTGCTCTACTATAACCCGTTCGATGATTCACATATTAACTCAATCAAGCAAGCTTATATTGAGCGCATTGGAGCCGAGTGCGTGGCTCTCGACGTGCCATTCTTCCTGGAGCCGATAGTTTACGATGCATCTATCGGCGACGAGAAGAGCCTGGCGTTCGCTTCTAAAAAGCCTGAGTATGTAACGCGCGCTATCGAGGAATTTTCCAAAGCGCGCTATGGCGTAGATGTCCTCAAAGTGGAACTGCCGGTCAATCCCGCCTTTGTCGCAGGTACGCGCGCCTTCACAGGCGAGGGCACAGCCTACTCGCGCCAGGAGGCCATCGAACATTTCCGCAACGCGGCAAGCGCAAGTACCAAACCGATCATTTACCTGAGCGCCGGTAGCAGCGACGTTGTTTTCCGCGAGATGCTGGAACTGGCGGCGGAGGCCGGAGTGAAATACAGCGGCGTTCTCTGTGGGCGCGCAACGTGGCAAGATGGCATCGCCATTTACGCACGCGCAGGGATTGCGGCGCTGGAAGACTGGTTGATGACACAGGGCCGACAAAATATGCAGGCCCTCAACGACGTGCTGGCACGCGGCGCAACTCCCTGGTGGGATACCTATGGTGGCAAGGACAATATAGAGGTCGTGCCTCTTTTTAAGCAGGATGCTTAGGAGGAATATCTTTATTTCCTGCGCATCCCCCACACCCGCAACGTTGTACCTGGCACGATGCCATCGCTCACGACGGTGAAGCCGTGCTTTTCGTAGAAAGGCACGTTCACTTCCTTCGTCGTCTCCAGATAGCAAGGAAGGCCCTGGCGGTCGGCACGGGCCAGGATAGGCTGAATGAGATGGCTCCCCAGCCCCTGACGCTGGCGAGTCGGCTCTACGCCGAGGCCCCAGAGATACCAGTGCGGGCCAGAGACAGCGCGCGCATGGACCTCGTCGGTATAAAGGGCAAAGGTAATACTACGACGTTGCTCGGACAGATCAAAGGCGAACAACGCGCCAGGAGCCAGGCGCAGAAGTCTCCATGTCGAGACGGTGGTATTGCCCGGCGTGAGCCAACAGGCTACACCTTCCACCCCTGCTGTAGTATAAACTTCGCCGTAGCGCAAGGCATAGCGCACCACAATACGATAGAATGCAGGAAGGACACGTGTACGGCGGGCTTCATCGGGAACCATATACTGTACCAGGGGATCGTGATAGAAAGCCCGGCAAAGCACGTCAGATGCCTGTTTAACTTGCAATGGGGCGAGACGAATGATTTCATTCATGATTGCTAATCCTGTAGCATCTCAAAAGTGAGGAATCCTATTTATCTTCTTCTGCTGGTTCAATTATCTCCAGCGGTACGACGGTGCGCTTTTCGGTTGGAATATTCAGACGCCGGTAGAGATCGGCAACACGGATAATTACATTCAGACTGGTAAGCGGGAACTGGTCATCATGCCCGTACTCCTGATATTCCCAGCCGGAGGGAGTTCGTGTGATGACCTCGACATGCTGGACATACTGGCTAATCAGTACAATTTCCTGGATGCTGGCTTTGGCTTGATAGTGGAGCAGTTTATAAGTACGGTCTCTGGCTTCAGTACTTTTGGATAGCACCTCAACAACGAGACGAGGCGAGTCGAGGAAAAAAGCCTCACCCAGGTCGGATGGGTCGCACGTGACGACTACATCTGGCATCATCATAACTTCAGAAGTAAGCCGCACCACACGATCAACCATGTAGGGGCGGCATGGTGTGTCATCGTCTAATGCGTCATCTAACGCACGCCACATATTGGCACTGATAGCAGCATGATTAGCACTGCTGCCCGCCATTGCGTAAATGTCGCCATGATCGTATTCCAGCCGTTGCTCTGTGTTTTGTAACAGAGTAAGATATTGCTTGACGCTATAATGCCGCTTGCCTGGCTTAGCAACCATCGAGAATCACCTGTCTTTATTCTGATCACTATTATAAACCATAACTGTATGATGCTACGGCAAACAGTCTCCAGGGAAACTGCGGCACGAGTGGATTTCGTAGATGAAGATGCCTGCCTGAACGCCAGGGTCTTCATCCATGATCTTTTTCACCGTTTCAACCGGGGCGTTGAAGATGCAGATACCTGATGTATCGCTACCGTCACTGATTGGACAGACAATAGGCAAAATGCCCTCGACGCGCAAAGCATGGTTTCTGCGACCGTGTTCCCAGATGATCTTGTCCGCGCCTTCCTCGCGTTTTTTTGGTCCGGCCTTCAAAATAACGGCAGTATAGGGTCTGGTTGTAGCCTGCATCTGATACATATATTCATCAGTAATAATGGTCATAGAAATCTTCTTTCCTCTCTTTGAGTTTAGTACAGACGGGATAAGGTCGCATTTCCAGCTCGCCCCATTAGCTATCGCGTGTGGACACGCTTACCTTATTGTTCTTTTTCATGCGCGAAAAACAGGAAGAGATAAGGATAGCAAAGGAGCATGTTACTCTTCCTCGACGAGATCACGGTAGTCGGGATGCACCAGGGCTTTGTATTCGGGATGTCGCCGGATGTAACCGGCCACAAACGGGCAGAACGGCACTACCGCGAGATGCTGTGTGCGCGCGTCATCCAGCGCCGCCTTCACCAGCGTACTTGCGACGCCCCGACCTTCCAGTTCACGCGGTACCTCGGTATGAATGAAGAAGACCGTATCTCCTCTGCGTCGATATTCGGCCACCGCCATATGCTGATCCAGATGAGCCTCCCAGCGCTGGGCATCCTGGTTGTTTTCGATTTTCAAGTTGTTCACCTCTCTGTGTATCGTTGCTACCTCTCGCTCACAAGCGGAGAAGGGGTGACGTTCCTCCTACTAAGGGTACTATAGCACCAGTTTCGTGAGAATTGCTCCCGTGAAAAGAGGTTGGTGAGCTTATAATGGGGGCAGGCGCAGCAGACGCGCGTATAAATCACTATAGGCACGGGCGCTGGCCGACCATTGTGAGTCGTAGGCCATTGCGCGCGCGACGAGCGTGGGCCAACGCTCGCGCTCGGCGTAATGTCGTAAGGCACGGCGTAAAGCATCGAGGAGCGCAGGAGCAGCATATGGCGTGAAACTGATGCCGTTGCCCGTTGCCGGTTGTGCATCCAGGTCAGTTACCGTGTCGGCCAGTCCACCGGTCGCGTGCACGATGGGCAATGTGCCGTAACGGAGTGCGATCAGTTGTCCGAGGCCGCCCGGCTCAAAGGCGCTGGGCATGAGAAAGAAATCTGAACCGGCATAAATACGATGTGACAGGGGAACATCAAAACCGATATGTACGCGCGTATTGTTCGTGCGACTGGCTAAATCACGGAAGAGTTGCTCATATTGTGGATGGCCAGTACCCAGGACAATAAGCTGGAGCGGCAGATTGCCAAGTTCATGCGCAATCTCGGCCAGCAGATCAAAGCCCTTTTGATCGACCAGGCGACTGACAATGCCAATGAGCGGTACGTCAGGGTCATCCGCCAGGCCAAACTCCTGGCGTAACGCAGAGCGATTGCGTGCTTTGGCCTCTACAGCATTCTCAGGCGTGTACTGTGCCGCCAGGCTCTTATCGGTAGCAGGATTCCATTCTTGCCAGTCGATGCCGTTAGGAATGCCAAAGAGGCGCGTATGACGCTGAAAGAGTATCTCGTCTAACCCCCAACCGTAGTCCATCGTCTGAATCTCTTCCGCATAGCGGTGAGAGACGGTACTAATGGCATCGGCATACATAATCCCCGCTTTCATCCAGTTCACGTCACCCCAAAATTCCAGGCCATCCTGGATAAAGACGCGCGCCGGGTCCAGGCCGGCTTCGTTCAGGATAGAGGGGTTCCAGCGTCCTTGATACTGAAGGTTGTGAATGGTGTAGACAATACGCGCCATGCCATCACGTAAAAGGTAGCGATAATTCGTGCGCAAGTAAGCGGCACAAGGCGCAGTCTGCCAATCATTGAGATGGAAAATATCGGGCCAGAACCCTAGACGTGGCAACACCTCCAGTAAACCCCGACAGAAGAGCAGGAAGCGGCGTTGTTCATCGAGCTGATCCAATCCCAGGTAAATACGCTGATGCCGCCCGAAATACCAATCATGTTCGAGTAAGTACACCGTAACGGATGAATCTGGTAACATGGCGCGCCAGATAGCGATGGTTTGCTCGAAACCCGCAAGCTGGAAGGTGTGCCAGATGCCAGTATGCTGCAACATGCGATAGGCCGGGTCAATGAGGCCATAGCGCGGCAAGAAGATGCGTACATCGTGTCCAAGCGCCGCCAGCGCTTTAGGCAGACTGCCGATGACATCGGCCACGCCGCCTTCTTTTGCAAACGGAGCTGCTTCTGTCGCAACCATCAAAACTTTGAGATGTTGCTCGTTACTCATACTTATACTCATTATTCATTGCTAACCGCCTGTAATAACACAGGGGGCCGACTCAGCGACCCCTACTGCTTTGCTTTTGCTTGTCGTGCTTACGCTTTCTGTGCCAGACGGCGCGCCAGTTCACGCTCCCAGCCGTGAGCAAAGGTATGATCCTCGATAGTTTCACCGCTCGCCAGATTGTCGGTATGAAAATCCTCCGGTAGCAGATCAGTGCCGATTTTGCAATTGCGCCCGACTTTGAGGTTGTCCGGCAAGTGCGCGCGTTTCCCCACCAGCGTGATACCGGTATTCAGGCGCGTCGGCTCCAGTTTGTTGGGTGTCATATCGTCGCCGTACCCGATATAGCAATTTTTGCCAACAACGACCTCTTTATCCAGGATGGAGCGATCAATCACGCTTCCCGCTCCAATGACACTATCGAACATAATGATGGAATCACGCACGACAGCTCCTTCCTCAATAACCACACCAGGAGAAAGCACGCTATGTTCAACGCGCCCTCTAATAATGCAGCCATGCGAGATCAGGCTGTCTACCACCTGAGCATTGCTGCGTAGCGAAGCCGGGGGGCGTTCCTCACTGCGCGTATGAATCACCCAGGAAGGATCATAGAGATCGAAGGCCGGGTGTTCACCCAGTAGCCCCATGTGGGCCTCCCAGTAGGATTGCACCGTTCCCACATCTTGCCAGTACCCGCTAAAGGAATAGGCATAGACGCGATCATTGCGCTTCACCATCATTGGGATAATATCATGCCCGAAGTCATGTTTACTTGACTGCATGCCATCCTCTGTGGGATGCTCATCCTCCATCAATACACGCAGCAAGGTGTCACGATTAAAAACATAGATGCCCATTGAGCCGAGCGTGCCGCGTGGATGCCTGGGTTTTTCCTCAAAGGAAACCACACGCCCGGCAGCATCGGTTTCCAGGATGCCAAAACGATGTCCCTCTTCGAGTGGTACGATCACCGCGCCCAGCGTTACCTCTGCATTGCGCTGTTGATGGAAAGCGATCATCGGCCCATAATCCATGCGATAAATATGATCCCCGGCTAGAATGAGAACATAATCACATTTCGATTCCAGGATGAAACTCAGGTTCTGATAGACCGCATCGGCAGTACCCTGATACCAGTCGGACTCTTTGCGCCCAAGATAGGGCTGGAGCAGACGGATACCGCCCTTCTGCCGGTCTAAATCCCAGGGTTTACCGATGCCGATATGATCGTTCAAAGAATGCGGACGATATTGTGTCAGGACGGCAATATCGGTAATGCCAGAATTCACACAGTTGCTGAGGACGAAATCGATAATGCGGTACTTGCCGGCAAAAGGCACAGCGGGTTTGGCACGCTTTTGAGAAAGAAGACTCAGGCGTTCGCCCTGACCCCCAGCCAGGATAATGGCGATCACTTTGCTCATGGCGGACTAATCCTTTCCATCCCTGATAGTCTGCGCACACGCCGTTGGGTCTACGCGCCTGCGCGGTTCCGTCAACGGAAGCTACAGCCTCATTATATCGCATTTTCTTACGTGCCGATGGGCCTCTGTCAAGACGAAAAGATAGCTTCACAAGCCTGATTACGCCTGGCATCCTTAAAAGATGGTGTGCCAGCCAATCCATTATCACGTGCTAAAAACCTGGCAGACATGTGATATACTTGAGTGACGTGCTCGTACCTTGAGTCAGACGAGGAGTTACACTGTGGAACAACGTAAGCCACATACACATTCTGAACTGTTCGCGGAACAGTTTATGTGGCTGTTGGGCGAACACTGGTCAGAGATCGTCTTATTTATCCATCGTCAATCTCCTCGCCTTGCCTCAATATTACATAATGCCTCACCTGGCGCATTGCTTCGCGTGGATGGCACATGGCATATACACATTCAGACCGGATGGTCTGATCGGTTACGCCGACCGCGCGATAACGAAATCGTGGCACAGGCTATACGGCTATGGGCACATTCCGCCGCACGCCTGAAATTACCGTTTGTAATTGTCGATTTCGACCAGCCGCGCCAGATCTGAGACACAACCAGCTAACAATCATTTTGTGATCTGGCCAATTAAAAGGGAATAATGGATCAACAGCAACATCTATCAGCTTCTCAAGCTAAACCTGCACAGGCTAAACAACTCTCTACAGAAGAACAAGGACAACCGGCCTCTGTGCGCTTCACGGGCTATCTTATGATCGTGGGCGCATCACTGCTCTTCGGCTTTAACGGCAATCTTTCACGATTGCTCTTTGACAACGGCGTCACGCCCATCACACTGGTCGAGTTTCGTATGCTCATCGGTGGCCTTTGCCTGTTCATATTTCTGCTGGTAAGCTGGCGCAAGGGTCTGAAACTTCCTCGTCGGCAATGGGGGTGGATCGTTCTCTTTGGCCTGGCGCTGGCAATGGTCACGTATACCTATTTCGTCGCCATTAGTCGGCTACCCATTGCCGTTGCGCTGGTCATTCAGTATAGCGCAACGGCCTGGATGACAATTGGAGAAGCCCTCTGGCGTCGGCGCATTCCTCCACCCGCTATGCTCTTTGCCCTGTTTCTTGCCCTCGGTGGCGTAATTTTGCTGACCGGTGTCTGGCGCGCCAACCTCAACGGATTAGATCGTATCGGACTACTCTACGCAAATCTAGCACTCGTCACATATATTCTCTATCTCGTGCTTGGTCGGCGGGTTGGACGCGACCTTCCTTCGCTTACCTCCACCTCCTATGGTGCGCTGGTGGCAAGCATCTTCTGGCTGTGTGTGCAACCGCCCTGGCACATCCCCGCCAATACCTGGGAGCCTCAGCACCTCTTTCTCATCGTGGTCGTTGGCATCCTCGGCATGGCACTACCGTTCTCGTTGATGCTCGGTGCCTTGCGCCGCATCGATGCCACCCGCGCCGGTATCGCCGCTACGCTCGAACTGGTTGCGGCTGGCGTGATCGCCTATTTCTGGCTTGGTCAGCGCCTCGATCTCTGGCAGATCAGTGGCTGTGTCCTGGTGATGATCGGCATCACCGCACTACAATACGAGAACCTTGTTACCCATCGTTCACTTGCACAGGGAGCATGATTGTATGACACTTGACCCTCAAGCACAAAACTTACTTACCCAACTGGCCGCTGCTGGCAATCCACCGCGTCACATGATGACTATTTCAGCAGCACGCGCACTCAGCATCGCATCCGCCGCCGCAACTAACGATCCGCCGGAGCCGGTGCAAGCTGTTGAAAATCACACTATCGAAGTAGGGAAACTGCACATTCCTATTCGCATCTACACGCCTACTGTGTCGGAAATCTCCGGGCCGCTGCCCTTGCTAATCTATTTTCATGGCGGGGGCTGGGTGCTCTCCAATCTGGATACCCATGACAGCCTGTGCCGCAAAATCGCCAACCGAGCGCGCTGCCTGCTCATCAGCGTTGACTATCGCCTCGCGCCAGAGCATAAATTTCCAGCCGCAGTAGAAGATTGCTACGCCGCTACACTCTGGGCCGCCGAACACGCCGCAGAAATCAACGGTGACGCACAGCGCATCGCTGTCGGTGGTGATAGCGTGGGTGGCAATCTGGCAACGGTTGTGGCCCTCATGGCCCGTGATCGCGGCACTCCCCCACTGATCTATCAAGTCCTGATCTATCCCGTCGCAGACTACCATACACCCGGCCATCCATCCTATTTTGAACTGGCCGAAGGCTATAATCTCACGCGCAAAGACATGATCTGGTTCTGGCGCTGCTACCTGAGAGATGAACAGGATGCCAGCAATCCCTATGCCGTCCCTATGCGCGCAGAGACGCTCCAGGGGCTACCACCGGCCTTTGTCATCACCGCAGAATACGACCCTTTACGCGACGAAGGCGAAGCTTACGCGCAACGCTTGCACCAGGATGGCGTACCTGTCGCGCTTAAACGGTACCAGGGCATGATTCATGGTTTTGTGAATATGTCCGGTGTGCTGGATCAAGGTAAACAAGCTATCGAGGAAATAGCTGCCGTGCTTCGACAAGCCTTCAAGCAATAAACAAGCGACCGGTAGAGATAGCTGATGCCCTTTCACGACAGGGGACAATATGATCCTTCCCAAAAATCGCGATCCTCGCTTCATCACCATCCGTCGCGGCGGGATGCTCACGGATTCAGACCATCACCTTCTCGCCTTGTGGGCGGCGGCGTGCGCGGAACACGTCCTGCACTTCTTCGAGTCGGTGAAACCTTCAGATTCACGCCCGCGTCACGCAATTGAACAGGTTCGAGCATGGGCGCGCGGCGAGATCACGATGTCCCAGTCCCGCGCAGCAGGCGGCCATGCGATGGCGGCGGCCAGGGATCTGAGCGGAGCGGCACGCTATGCCGCGTATGCTGCCGGTCAGGCGGCGGTGGTCGCGCACGTCGCCGCACACGAACTCGGCGCAGCCGCCTACGCGATCAAGGCCGCACGCGCGGCTGCTCCTGAAGGCGAAAGCGAAAATGCAGGTCGGCTCGAATGCCGTTGGCAGCGCGACCAGCTACCGGATGCCATTCGAGAGCTTGTCCTGGACGATGAGCGGCTGCGAAACGATATCTGCTGGTCGGTATTCGACTGCTGATGGACGACTGGTATGTGCCAGCACTGTCCAACAAGTGCTTCAAGCAGACATCACAAGCGGATATGCTGAGTTCAAGAGCGGATCGTATGCACCCGATAACCATTTGAACTGACCTCAATACCGTTGCTATCCTGACGATAGCTCTCTTGATACGACTCAGTCACAATGCGGCAAATCTCGCGTGGGTCGTCCGATAGAATCAACAAAGCTATATCATCTTCGCTGACCGTGCCACGAGTCAGCATGGCCTCACGAATCCACTGCACCATGCCTCCCCAAAACTTTGAATCATAGAGAATGACCGGAAAATGGCTGATCTTGCGCGTTTGAATGAGTGTCAGCGCCTCGAACAGCTCATCCATTGTGCCGAAGCCACCAGGGAAGATGACAAAAGCTTCAGCGTACTTAATAAACATAGTTTTGCGCACAAAAAAGTAGCTGAAATCGAGTGATATATCCAGGTAGGCATTAGGTTTTTGCTCAAAAGGCAATTCAATATTACAGCCGACGGAGATATTGCCTCCCTCCACCGCACCCTTGTTCGCCGCCTCCATGATGCCAGGGCCACCGCCGGTAATAATACCGAAACCAGACTCCGCCAGCAAGCGGGCAGTCTCTTCAGCAGCGACATAGGCCGGTTCCCCCGGTTTCAAGCGCGCCGAGCCAAAAATGGCAACTGAAGGCGGCAGATGCGCCAGCGCGTCAAAGCCTTCAATAAACTCGCTCATAATGCGAAAGACACGCCAGGGATCGGTCAGCGTGAAATCGAAGTGCAACGCACGCTCAAGCGCATGTTGCTCTTCTTGCAGTTGCTCCTGAGGTGGTTGCTCCTTCGGGCTTACCAGTGGTTGTGTCGGACGGCGCAATAATCGCTCATCCTCAGTTACAGGATTACGGTTGCCTGACCGATAACGACGGGGCGCTGCTTTTACATGCCTGCGACTGCGATTCCCATTACTCATACCATTACCATTGTGCATAGTGCGTTTCTCATCGTTTCGACTCATCAATAGTTTCCCCTTCTTCCACAACATCCAGCCGCCGTTTCAAAATGACAGTACCCAACGGTGGTAATGTCAGCAATATCGAATGTGGACAGGCCTGCCAGTATACAGGCCCGCTGGGCATCGGCTGGGTGTTTAAAATACCGCTTCCCCCAAAGCGCAAGTCATCACTATTCAACACCTCCTCATATACTCCTGCATATGGCACCCCTAGTCGATATCCATAACGCGGTACCGGCGTAAAATTACAGACGAAAAGTAAAGTATCCTCTGGGCGCTTGCTGCGCCGCATAAACGAAACCACACTATTATCAGAGTCATGTGGATCATCCCACTGGAACCCTTCGGGGTCACAATCCAGCTCGCTCAGCGCCGGTTCGCGTTGATAGAGCGCATTCAGCTCGCGCACAAAATCCTTCAATTGCGCGTGATGTGGGTCACTTGGCGGTGCCAGCAAGTGCCAGTCCAGGCTCTCCGCATACTGCCACTCGTGCCACTGCCCGAATTCTCCGCCCATAAAGAGTAGCTTTTTCCCAGGATGCCCCCACATATAACCATAGAACGCGCGCAGATTGGCAAAACGTTGCCACAGATCGCCCGGCATTTTGGTAATCAGCGAGCCTTTGAGATGCACCACCTCATCATGTGAAAGCGGCAGAACAAAATTCTCTGAGTAGGCATACATTAAAGAGAAGGTGATGTTATTATGGTGATAACGGCGATAAATCGGGTCAAGATGCATATATTCCAGCATATCATGCATCCATCCCATGTTCCACTTGAACGTAAAGCCGAGGCCACCAACGTAGGTCGGGCGCGTGACCAGCGGCCATGCCGTCGATTCCTCCGCAACGGTAATCGTCCCCGGTACCTCACTGTAGACCGCCTCGTTAAACTGGCGCAAAAAATCGACCGCCTCCAGATGCTCGCGCCCACCATACTGATTCGGCACCCACTCACCGGCTGGACGCATGTAATCCAGATAGAGCATCGAAGCCACCGCGTCAACGCGCAAGCCATCAATATGATACTCGCGCAGCCAGAAAAGCGCGCTGCCGATCAGGAAATTCCTGACCTCGCTGCGTCCATAGTCAAAGACATACGTTCCCCACTCTTTATGCTCACCTTTGCGCGGGTCGGCATATTCATAGAGGTGCGTGCCATCAAAATAGCTCAGCGCGTAGCCATCTTTCGGGAAGTGTGAGGGTACCCAATCCAGCAACACACCAATGCCCTGCTGATGCATATAATCGACAAAGTATTGGAAATCTTCAGGTGAACCAAAACGCCTGGTGGGCGCATAGTAGCCCGTCACCTGGTAGCCCCACGAGCCGTCAAAAGGATATTCTGTAATCGGTAGAAGTTCAACATGTGTAAACCCCATCTCTTTGACATAACTCCCCAGCGCCTCCGCCAGTTCACGGTAGGTCATATAGCGATCCTCTTCTATTGCGTCCGGCTTATGTCGCTCAGGCACATGCCGCCAGGAACCGAGATGCACCTCGTAAATAGAGATGGGAGAGCCAAGCTGCTGACGCTGCCCACGCCGCCGCATCCACTCCTCATCCTGCCAGCCATACCGGTGAATGTCTATCACAATACTGGCGGTGTTTGGACGCAACTCGCAGGCAAATCCATAGGGGTCGGCCTTATCAACCGTATAGTTGTTATAGTTAGAATAGATAGCAAATTTGTACAACGCGCCTTCCCGTACATTGGCCACAAAACACTCCCAGACCCCCAGGTCATTATGTCGCCGATGCATGGGGGCCGCGCTACGATTCCAGTCATTAAAGTCTCCAATCACCGAAACGGCACGCGCATTAGGTGCCCACACGGCAAAATTTACCCCTCGCACCCCATCGACCGTGCGTATATGCGCTCCCATCTTCTCATAAATGCGATAGTCCTTGCCTTGCCCAAAAAGGTATAAATCAAAATCTGTAAAAATAGAGGGCGCATCAGGCACAAGATATGTAGCAGCATTAGGCGGCTCTATAGATGATGACTCTATCATTCCCACTATCCTCTTTTTTTTGTGCGTTGTTATTTCGTTCCCGTGCTATAAGCATAGCCGAAAGTTATCCATTTGGGAAGGGGGCAAACACTCTCACAAGAGTGCAACAAGAAAAGTACGAACAGAAAGGGAGCAGGATATCCCTGGCGGGTACCCTGCTCCCTTTCTGTTCGCGCTCGCCCTGAACGCAATCACCGTTATTCTGCACGCTTATGCTGCATCATGCACCGTCGGGCGCGTCGGCTGGCGCAAGAGACGTTCTGTCGCTACAAGCAAGCGCGCCTCGCTGCGTTCGCCAAAACCGTGTAAACGGCAGATGCGATGCTGCCGGGCCGCGCTCCAGAGTTTCTCCGGCGTATCAATGCCCAACTCTTCATACAACCGCAGCGCCGTGTAAGGGCCAATATGCTCAATCTTCATCAGATTACGCACCCCCCCTGGCAGCGATTGCAGATACAACCCATCCTGGAAGGTTATCGTACCATGCTCAACCAGTTCGGCGATACGCGCGCGCAGCCGCTCTCCCAGCCCCGGCACAGGTAGGCGCTCTCCACGCGCCAGTATGTCTGCGGCTGGCTCAGGCAGCTCCAGCACGCCACGCGCCGCATTACGATATGCCTGAATACGGTAAGGATTGCCGCCTTGTGACTCCAACAGGTCGGCAATATCGGACAACACCTCGGCAATCTGCCGGTTGGTCACTTTAGGCTGCTCTTGCAAGGTCGCTTCCATACCGGGTAATGTCGGTTGTGATGTCCGCTTGCCCGCCGAAACAGGCAGCGATGGGAGAATATGAATGGTTTGTGTCAACTGTAAAATGCTCACGTCGTTCTCAGCCCCTCTCTCTGTGGGCCAGACAAGATGATTGTTACAAGGAAAGCTATACAGGCACCAGACTCTATATTTTGATCAGTTAGTGTACAATCTACATGAAAATTATGTTCTAATTATATCACAAGAGAGAGGGTACGTCAAACAAAAACGAGTTTCTTCCATCGAGATCAACAGTCTAAAAAGCTGAGATTTTATCACAGCGCCTAAAGATGGGCAATCACCGCATCGCCTACTTCCCTGGTCGTGTAATGCCCCCCCAGATCAGGTGTCACGATACCAGCCCGCGTTGTCGCTTCAATCGCGGCCATTAACCGCGTTGCTTCATCAGACAACCCCAGATGTTCAAGCATCAGCACTGCACTCCATAAAGCACCGATGGGATTGGCAACGCCCTGACCGGCAATATCGGGCGCGGAGCCATGTACTGGCTCGAACATGCTCGGATAGCGTCGCTCAGGGTTGAGGTTAGCGCTGGCGGCGATACCCAGGCTACCGGCTAACGCGCTCCCCAGATCAGAGAGAATGTCGGCAAACAGGTTTGAGGCCACTACAACTTCTAATGTCTCCGGTCTTAGTACAAAACGCGCCGCCATCGCATCCACCAGCCACTGCTCCGTCTCCACTTCAGGATAGTCGCGGGCCACTCGCGCGAATACCTCGTCCCACAGCACCATACCATACTGCTGCGCATTGCTCTTCGTCACACTTGTCACCTTCTTGCGTTTACGTGTGCGCGCCAGCTCAAAAGCAAAACGCATAATCCGTTCACAGCCCTCCGCCGTGAAAAGGCTGCTTTGGATCGCCACCTCTTTGCGTTCACCACGCCCCTGGAGATTGCGCCCACCGATACCGGCATACTCGCCCTCAGAGTTCTCGCGCACCACTACCCAATCCATCATCTCTTCCGTCGCCGCTCGCAAGGGACTTTGTGTCCCCGGCAGCAGACGCACAGGACGAATATTCGCGTACTGATCGAAGCCCTGGCAGATCGCCAGCCGTAGCCCCCACAGACTCACATGATCTGGCACCCCCGGCCAGCCAACAGCTCCAAAATAAATTGCATCGCTATGTTTCAATTGTTCTAACCCATCTGCCGCCATCATACGCCCCGTCTGCAAATAGTACTGGCAACCCCAGGAAAATGACTCCCATTCAAATGCCAGCGCTCCCCGCGACCTCTGCGCCAGCACATCCAGCACACGTATCCCCTCACTAATCACCTCCATGCCAATAC